>DATGSA010000209.1:0-4773 GCA_035303085.1 Flavobacteriaceae bacterium | reverse complement strand
GGAGCTTTCTTTTTGGGTTTTAAATAGTTGTAGATCAGAGATAAACTCTTCTTCCTGTTATGTTTAATTTATTTTGATTTTCTTAGAGAAAAGTTTGTCTTTCACTATTAAGCTTCTATAAAAAAGCAAACAAAAGCTCCTATCCTTTTCAAGGAAAGGACAGCTTGATAATCAAACTTGTTTGATTGTAAAGCAGGTAAGGTTTTTGCTGTTTTGAAGTAGGAGGTTACTTTGTTTCTCGATTATGATTGTTTAAAGAAGCAACATAACAGTTACAACCACTATGAAAAGCTCAACCTTTGGTTTACCTATTTTGTTCTCTCTTAAAGAATGGGAGTTTTGATTCCTTCAATCTTTAATTCCTTGCCTCCTTCAACTAAATCGCCTTTCTCTTGTGTAAAACAAACAGCAAAACCAAAGGAATTGCCAATAAAATAACCATTAAGGTATGCACTTGAAATAAAATCGGAGCCATTAATAAGGTGAGGAAATAACCACCCATCGCTCCGCCAAAATGGGCATCGTGACCGATATTTCCCGTTCGTTTTCTCATACCGTATAAAGAATACAGAAGATACCCAATTCCAAAAACATAGGCAGGGATTGGGATAATAAACATCAATCCCAACATCATATTGGGTTGTAGAAGAATTGCTGAATATAAGACTCCCATCACTGCGCCACTGGCTCCAACTGCTATATAATAAGGATTGTCTCTATTGAAAAAGAAGGAGAATAAATTTCCTAAAATCAAACTGCCCAAATAGATAATTACAAAATAAAACTCTCCTAAGTGTTGAATTACGACGCTGGCAAAAAAGTAAAAAGTAATCATATTTACCAGAAGGTGTGTGGTGTCCACGTGTAAGAATCCCGAACTCAAAAATCGGATATATTCCCCTGCTTTTGCCGGACCGAGTTTAAAGCTATAACGATCAAAAAAAGCGCGGTCATTAAATCCTTTAAAAGAAATCAATACATTGAGTCCGATAATAACAATCGTACTTATGGCTATATCTCCCATGATTCAAATTTGTTAAACGCCAAATATACTATATCTTAGCCGAAACTTTTCAAGCCTATGCAAAGATTAGCTTATTTGCTAACCTATCCTATTCTTTGGGGAATTTCTAAGTTGCCATACCGCGTTTTTTATGCTGTTTCGGATATTGCCTTTTTTTTGGTTTACTATATCGTAGGCTATCGTAAAAAAGTAGTGGAACAGAATCTTACGATGGCTTTCCCTGAGAAATCAAAAGATGAGATTCACCAAATCCGAAAGGATTTTTATCATCATTTTTGTGATTTATTTCTGGAAATGACCAAAAGTATTAGCTTTTCGGAAGACGAAATGGTGAGGCGTTTTGTACTCCAAAATCCGCAGGAGTTAAAACGTATAGAATCTTTGCAAAAAAGTCATATTTTTATGATGGGACATTATAATTCTTATGAATGGGTCACTGCTCTCAACCTTCAAGGAATGAAATACAAACCCTACGGAATTTATAAAAAGATAAAAAATCCGTATTTCGATAAAATGATTCGAAAAACGCGGGAGAAATTTGGCGTTGAAATGCTGGATAAAGACGAAGTTATCAGACAGATGATTGCCGACAAACAAAATCAAAAACTCTGTAATTACGGAATGATAGCTGACCAAGCGCCTAAAGGAGGAAGATCAAAATATTGGAGACCGTTTTTGGGACATCGAGTTCCTGTATTTATCGGGAGTGAAGTAGCAGCCAAGAAACTGGACTTATCAGTTTCTTATCTTAAAATTGAAAAAGTGAAACGAGGATATTACCAAGGGGAAATTATTTCTCTAACTGATAAACCAAAAAAACTTAAAGATTATCAAATCACCGATATGTACATCGAGCAACTTGAAAATCAAATCAAAAAGGATCCCCAATACTACTTGTGGACGCATAAGAGATGGAAACATATGGGACAAGAAAACAAATCATGAAATAAACTTACCGCGAATACACGAATGTCCTTAATAGTGCCGTAAGTTGATAATAAGGATCAAACAAAATCCCCCTCTTTTTAAAGAAGGAGTCTTCGTCTCTGGCGAACGGGTGCTTCCGTCTGCAAATCTTTCTTTTATCTGTGAAGAGTTAAAATAAAGACACGCCCAAGATTTCCTCCTTATTTTCAAGCAGGGATGTAAAAAAGCGCGCCAGCAGATTTTTTTATCGGGTGGTTAATCCCCTTTAACAAAAATTCATTTATGTATAGAGAGGTCTTAACTCCCCAACTAAAATAAAATCTTAATTTCATTTACAAGGGGCAAAAGGTGGTTCCTGTCAGCAAATAATTTATCTTAACAGGTTGTTCATGTTGAACGAAAAAATCAGTTGTAACCAGCCCAAGCAATAATCAGCAAAGAATCATTAGAAAAAATTAAATTTCCTTAACTTAAGTTTGCAGAAAACATTATCTTAGCCCAAACATTTAAAACTTAATCAACCCCCATTTTTATGAAAAGAATTACGCTACTCGTGGCGTTGCTTTTTGGACTGATGCTTTCAGCTCAAAATAACACGATTGACACCACGTTTATCAACACTCCACAGGTGGAACTGGACTATTATGGAAACTTCGATTCCACCGTAGAATTTCCCGATGACGATCAAAAAACATATCGTCAAATAATAATGACGCTTAAATTAGGCCAATATGACTGTCCTCCGGGAGAACAATATTGTCACCAGTGGGATTATACCACAGGAATCGAATTAAACCACAACGATGAAGTATATGAATTAGGCAGGTTTATGACACCTTTTGCCACTGCTGGGTGGTCGAGATTTGGAAGCGACTGGCAACAACCTTATATTTTTGACGTTACCGATTATTATCCTTTGCTCAAAGGTGAAAAAGAAATCAGCATTCGCTATGAAGGCTATTCCGGAGGGTTTACAGCCGAAATTGAATTCGCTTTTATAGAAGGAACTCCCGAACGTGAAGTTTTGGGTATCCGCCCCGCTTTCCAAGTGGTGCAAACTTATGGTGATCCAAATGACCCGTTCAACGATTACTTGACCACCTTTTCAGACACCACTCCCGAAGGAACGCAAGATGCCCTGATGAAAGTTAATGTTAGTGGACACGGAAGTGACGCTACAGAACAATGTTGTGAGTTTTCCAGTCATTATTATGACGTGATGCTCAACGATGAGCAAATTGCCCGCGAGGATATTTGGCGTGACGATTGCGGAGAAAACGATTTATATCCACAAGGAGGAACTTGGATTTATGATCGCAGCAACTGGTGTCCGGGTGCAAAAGTAGAACCCATCCATCATTATTTAGACCTCGGTTCGGAAGCGCAATTCGATTTAGATGTGGAGTTTGAAGATTATACCGGTAGCGGCGATTTAGGGAATTATAATTATCAAGCCACCGTGTTTTATTATGGAGAGACCTATAAAGAAACCGATGCAGCTATTATCGATATTGTGGCTCCGACAAATCACCCCGATCATTTTAGAGCAAACCCAACCGGAAACATTCCCGTAATCAAGGTTCGTAACACCGGAGGTTCAACCATAACTTCCATCGACTTTGAATATGGCGTTGAAGGATTTGGAGCACCGGCAAATCACAGTTGGAGTGGAAATCTCGTGCCGCAACAAGAAACCGAAATCAGCTTGACTACCCTTGAGGCGCTTACCGATATTTCGCTTGACGAAGAAGAAGGAAACCTGAAATTCGAAGTGGAAATCATCAATGTAAATGGCGAAGAAGATGAGGATTTAACCAATAATTATTTGAGTTCAACCTTCACCACCGCGCCGCTTTGGCCTCAGGAAATCGTGTTGAAATTGAAAACCGGTAGTAAAGTTGAAGGAGGATATTTATACAACGGTGGGCCTTCCGATATTTCATGGAAAATCACCGATATGGAAGAAAATGTGATAGAAAGTCGCACCAATGCCCAGGTAAATTCTGAATATAACGACACCATCCAACTTCCGGAAACCGGGTTTTATAAACTGAAAATCGAGAATTACAACTGCTTCGGAATGCACTGGTGGCCTTTTGATGGACAACCGGGATACAATGCCGGATATTTTAGAGTTACTCAATTAAACGGCACAGCTATTCCGATGAAAAACTACAGTTATAGTGGCACGGATCACGATGACTGGGGTTGTTTTTACACCCAAGTTTTCTCAACCGATGTCGATATCCAAAGCGTCGATAAACAAGAAAAGCCAGAACTGGTCATTTATCCAAATCCTGCGAAAGATATGGTCAATATCAATTTGAAAGGAAACTTCGTCGCGCCATATCAAATCAGTTTGGTCGATATTCAAGGCAGAACAGTTTACCAAAACCAAGTTCAAAATGATGAGGTTCAAATCTCTGTAAACCAACTCAACCGCGGACTTTATATACTGATATTAAAAGATGGCAACAACACCAGATACATAGAAAAACTAATCATCGGCGAATAACAGTTCTTGATTTTCCTCAATACTAAAGCACTTGATAGAATTTCTGTTAAGTGCTTTTTTTATGCCAAATTGACAAATAATCTTGTCTGATTTCAACTTCGTTTTTTTAAACTATTCTTTGTTACCCGCAGCATAAATCCCGTAGATATGATTTTTAAAATTAAAAATAAATTCAATTGGAATTATTTGGGCGTGCCCCTGGTAGTTTCTTTTAAAAGTACTGTTCTTCACTATAAATATTATCTGTAACCAATGCGTTTTCCCTTTTAAAATCCAGGGTCAGGCTGTCCGCTATATCTTTTTTCTT
>DATGSA010000208.1:0-9807 GCA_035303085.1 Flavobacteriaceae bacterium | reverse complement strand
TGGTCTTCCCTAAAAAGAGTAAAAAAGGTCGCCTCCTTTTTCAACCCGCCAACTCATTCCGTGTTTTGAGTTTTAACTTGCCAACCCGTAACCCGCCAACCGCTAACCCAACAACTCCCTATACTCCTTCAACAACTCCTCCCAAACAAAAGCTCTTTCATACTTCTCTTGCATCAATTTCCGACTTCGCAATCCCATTTGTTTAGAGACTTCTTGATTTTCTAAACACCATAACATGCGTTCTTGGAGCTGATCAACATTTTTAACCGGTACAATCCAACCGTTTTCTCCGTGGTTGATGATTTCATTACACCCGTTGATGTCCGATACAATGGCATTGCGTTGCATGGCGGCGGCTTGCATAACTACATTGGGAAAGCCTTCGCGGTAACTGGGGAAAGTCAGTACATCAGCCATCGCGAAATAATCTTTTACATTATCTCTAAATCCAACCGGGTGAATATTGGGGTTTGAATTGATTTGTTTTTCCGTTTCGGGCTTTAGCGGATCTAAATGGTTTTCATAAGGACCGACAATTACTAATTGAATGCCTTGATGTTGTTGATGGAGTTGAGTAAAAGCGGCAATTAACTCATTTATCCCTTTGTCGGTAACCACTCGCCCAACAAATAAGAATACAAAATCATTTTTTTGGATATTTAGATTTTTACGAAGGTCAGCACAGGTAGCTTTAGAAACTAGCTCAGGATTAAATTCACTGGTATCAATTCCATTAGAGCTCCCATGACCGATAACTTTGAGTTTTTCTTTTTTGGTGTAGTTGTTTTTTATGATAATTTTTTCCAAGCCAAAAGAATTCGGGTAAATTTTAGTCGCGCATTTGTAAGTGATTTTTTCTACAGTATCGAGTAATTTTCTTTTAGCACCCGTAGCTTCCAAAAGCGGCAACCCCGCGATGGTGTGTAATCGGATGGGAACTTTTGCCAAATAAGCCGCCAACATTCCCAACGTTCCTGCTTTTGGAGTGTGGGTGTGTACGATATCCGGTTTTTCTTTCTTGAGAAATTTATAAAGGTGCCACAACGATTTTAAATCGGCGAAAGGAGAAATCTTGCGTGTCATCGGGATGGCGACAGTTTTGATGTCTTGTTCTTTTTCGACCACGTCTAAAAATTTGCCCGGTGAAGAAACGCCAATCACTTCAAAACCGTTTGCTGTCATGAATTTGGATTGCCCTTTTAAGAGGTTGGCTAAGGAAAAAGGTACAGTGGTGATCCGGATGAGTTTGGGCATATTGGGTTTCGTGTTTCGTGTTTCGGGTTTGGAGTTTCGGGTTTGGGGTTTCGAGTTTTAACCCGCCAACCCGTACCTCGCTAACTCATTCAGGTATTTCAAATTCTCGTTTTACCGCATCAAATTTACCATTGGGACCTAAAGGGATGTCTTTTACGATATTTATCTTAATATCGATAGACTCCCCTAAGCGATCTTTGAGGTTTTGGATAAATAAGTTATTCATGCTTTTGGTATAGGCTTCATCTACTATTTGATTAACAATAAGGGTTTCCGGATTTGTCTGAATTAATTGACTTTTTACAATTCCTTCTAAACCTTTGTATGCTGTATTCATCATACTACCTATATAACCTTTTTCTTTGGTCCAAAGCACATCATTTTCTCGACCTATCAGCTTTTCAACATAGGGCATTTGACAGCCGCACTTGCACTTTTTTTGTTCTGTAGGGAGCAAGACCGTATCTTCTATATCATATCGTAACAAGGGAGTTTTCCAACTTCTAAAACTGGTCACTATTAATCTCGCAATCTCTCCTGGTTTCGCTGGTTGATCTTGCTCATTTAAAAACTCGAAAACGCCCGAATCCTCATTGATATGCAATTTTCCTGCGGTACATTCTGTGATAAAAGGACTGCCTTCACTGGAAGCGTATTGGTTAAAAACCTTACAACCAAAAGCTTTTTCAATTTCGACCCGCTGATAATCATATAAAGTCTCTGCAGTTCCAATGATGGCTTTGGGCGTAAAATTTAACTTTAAATTATGTTTGTTTATATATTGAGCTATAAAATAAACGGCTGAAGGATATCCGTCGAAATATACTGGTTTAAATTGGTTTAATTTCTTTATGTAACTTTCAATAAATTCATTTTTCAAATGATAAGAAGACATAAATAACTGTTTCTCTCTTGAATTATAAATCCAAAAAGGAGCTTTTATTCTGGTATTAGAAACAACAACTCTTCCCGAAAAACGCACACTTTTTTCATTCCAATTTTCAATACCAATAGATTGATGAAACCTACTCCATAAAGCAAAAGACCTTGCATTGGTTTCTTTATCGGTATAATTAATTGTAGGAGAGCCAGAGGTGCCACTGGTATAGCCTTTTTCAATTATCGGTCGTTCTTTATTTTGGTTAACTATATCTTCAACTTTTGTTTTTCGATCTTCTTTAGAAAGTAAAGGCAGACTTTTTAAAACTTCATAAGGTTTCGTTTCAATATCTGTTGCTGATATTTTTAAACTTTTAAATCGTTTCTGATAAAAAGGAGCATATCGATAACATTCTGTGAGTAGTTGTGTTAATTGGTTCTTTTGAAATGCCAATACTTTCTCTATATCCGCTTTCCATAAATCGTTATACTCCTTTAAATAAGTATAATAATCTTCAGTAAATCGCTTTTTGACATTGGAAGAGGCTTTTAAGTTCAACAATATGGTTTTTAACCAGATGGGAGAATGTCTATAGATTTTTTCTTTCATAGTTTTTTAGATATATGACATTACTTACAAATCAATATGTTTAAGGTCCGCAAAATATTCTTTATAAATTTTATTTTGATTAAGTCCTTTTAAAGTAATTTGTGGACCTTGAAGGCTGGGATTACTATTTCCTTCTAAAATAACAGGCCCATCCGCTGTATAAGCTATATCCCAGCCTATTAAATTTTTATCCGGGAATAATTGAGCAGCTCTTTTTATTAACAGTTCAATTTTCTCCGGATAAGGTAGTTTTTTATCTTTAAAAGAGAATTTGGTGTTAGGATGCAGGGTATACAATTTACCACCATTCCCGACTTTGGTAAATCCTATTCCATCTAACAGATTTTTTCTTAAATCATAATTAACAAAAAAACCTCCGGCTGATGCATTATCGACAAAAGAAGTACCAATCCCAATTCTTAAAAAACAACTGGGGATATAAATATTTTTATTTTCTTTAATTGAAATTACTCTAAGACTATTAATGCAACTTGGATTGATTTTATCAAGCTCTGCGTGCTGGATTAAGCCCTTTTCAACAATGTAATCTTTATTAAATTGTATTTCACCTAAATCTATTTTATCGCCAAGTTGAAGTCGTAAAATACCAGTACCTCCTGAAGTATCTGTTGGTTTTATAAATAGAATTTTAAATTCATTAATCCATTGATTAATAATAGAAGTCACTTCATCTTTCTGACTTAGATCATATTTTTCGTTATTCTTAGCTATCAAAGCCCCAGATTTTATGCATCCAAGATAAGGAGCTATTGGTATATCATTTTCCATCATTAAATACGCAAATTTTATTTTATTTTCTAAAATTGGATGTTTACCTTTTTTATTAAAAGATAGAATTATTTTGTGCATTAACTCTCCGTCAAAATAATTCTCTAAATCACCTGCATTTTTTTTGTACATTAGAGATTGAAAATAATTACTATAATTCAAATAATTCTTTCCTGGTTTGATCTTTCTTAAATCCTTAACCAACCTAAAAATAGATTTGCGTTCTTTATCAAAAAGAACTCCTTTCAGAAAAGCAAATTTTCTTTTTATCTGTTTCATTTTATAAAATTAATCATATAAGCGGTATGCTCTCCAAAAAAAGGTTCTTTATGTACAATTTGTGGAAACCAAATACTTTGACCTATATAGTTTGCTTCAATTAAAACCGGTTCTCCGGATTTATTTACCATATAATCCCAAGAAATTATCCCAACATGTGGGGTTGAACCGTGTAGATTTTTAGCAATTTTAATTACTTCAGGAATCGATGTGAGTTGATAGTTTTTGAACTTAACTTTTGTGTCCGGATGTTTATTCATAGTTATACTGGAATCGGAGTAACCCAGTTGAAAAGCTTGTTCTAATAATAAACCATTGTCGTTTAAACCTATAACAAGTCCTCCTGAATGAATATTATCTAATTTATTACCGCCTGTGCCCATTCGTAAACATAATTTAGCGTGATGAACTTCTCCTTTAACAATATAAGTTATAATCCGAATCGTATTAATAGAGTGAGGATATAGAGTGGAAAAACTTGAATGCTGTGTCATTTTTTCCTGAATTATAAAATCAGTAGTCTTTGAGTTTAATAGTTCCTCTATGGTCGTTTTCTTATTATAATCTATGCCCTTTTGGAAATTACAGAAGATTACTCCTTTTCCAGAATTGCCTCCTACAGTTGGTTTAATGATACATTCTCCTAAATCTTTTATTTTGAGTTTTACTTTCTTAATACTGATAACATTTCTGTTGTTATTATACCATACTCCTCCGCTATTTAATAAATAGGTTTGAGGCATTTTAAAATCTTTGTTTTTAGAGTATAGTAATTCGGTTAAACTTTTGTCACTATATATTCTTCCATAAATATAATTATTAAGTTTAAGCTCCAGTTTTGTAGCGAATAGGAAGTCAGGAAAATAATCTTTATGATGAGTTCCATTTATACTTTCATATAATTTATGACCTTTAGAGGTGATTTTTTTCCCATAGTGTTTTTTCCAAAACTCATCAAATTCTTGTTTTTGTTTTTTATTCCATTGAATATTTTTATACAGTTTCTTTTTTCTCAGTAAGGCATAATGCTCTGCTCCCCACATTTTCATTCTATGCAAAGAAGTTAATCTGTTTTCTATAAATGACACTAAATTATTATAAATCGTTTTCAACATAACTCAGTTATTTACTAAGTTTTTTACTTCTGATTTTGCCCATTAATCGAGGAGGTATGATTATTTTCATAAAAATTCTCCCTACCACTACCAAGTCATAAAGAGCTGGTGAAATTCCCAAACCTCTACCAACTTTAAAATATACGACTAAAGCTTTTAATCGATCTTTTGGTTTCCTTCTTGCCATAGCATCTTTATCATCTCTCATTTTATAAAGCGGTTCTTGAAGATTATAACCTTTATATCCAGCCTTATAAATTTTATACCAAAGATAATAATCTTGACCACGCTCCAAATACTTATTGACGGTATATCCATTTACTTCTTTCATGACTTTTGTTCGAATCATACTCGGTGCGTGGGGATGAGGGGTTCCTTTTTTAAAATCCTCTTTGGTAGGTTTTTCGATGGATCGCGTTCTTCCCCAATCTCCGGTTTCATCAAATAAAATCATCGGGGTGCTGACCAGTGAATATTCCGGATGATTGTCTAAAAAATCAATTTCCTTTTCAAATCGCGTGGGTAGAGAGATGTCATCTCCATCCATACGGGCTACATATTCGGTGTCCGCATATTCCAAACAACGATTGAGCGATGCGGCTAATTTAATGTTTTGTTCGTTTTTTAATAAAACGATGTTATCATAGCGTTCTGCATATTCTTTTGCTACTGCATAAGTATCATCCGTTGAGCCATCATCACATAAAACCAACTTAAAATTTTGATAGGTTTGGGCATAGAGAGAGTCAATAGCTTCTGCAAGGGTAGGGCCACAATTATAAATCGCCATTAATACGGTGATTCGCGGAGCTTCTTTTTTTTGTGCCATGCTATAAAAGAGATAAGGTAACGTACAAAAATAGAATTATTTAAATCGTTCTCTTGCTTTTAAGTGTGATAAAATTAGAAGAGTGTTTTTTACTTGCTCTCCATAACTTGGTTCAATAGGTCTTCAACTTCTTTTACTGCTTTTTGGGTGGAAAAAAAAGAGGAACGCATTTTGACTCGTTGTTTGTACTCCTTTAAAAGGCTTCGATCTTGAATAAGTTTCTTTAATCCGGTATATAAAGCTTTTTCGTTATTTTCAACGATTATGCCATATTCGTTATTTTCGCCTAATATTTCCTTCATGCCGGGCGTATCTGTGGTAAATACAGGAACACCTAAAATAACACTTTCTGCAACCACTGAGCTGAATCCTTCGGAAAGGGAAGAACTGACAAATAAGTCACTTTTGGCTATATATTTATACGGATTGCTTTTAAAACCTATTAAAAAGATGTTCTTTTGAAGGTTATGCTCTTTGATTAATTGTTGTAGGTAGTTTTTTTCCGGTCCTTTTCCGATAATATTTAAGATGAAATCACTTTTTCCCTCTTTTTTTATGCGACCCAACGCATTGATTAATCGATCAAAACCTTTGATTTTATTTAAGGAACCAACAGCACAGAGTTTTAATTTACCATGTTGTTCATATTCTAAATCTAATTTTTCAGTAGCTTTTGCTTTAATATGCGCCACGTCAAAAGTATTGTAAATCACGTGCAGGTTTTCCTCAATACCCGAAACCGCTTTAAAAGAATCCTCTACACTTTTACTCACCGAAACGATGGCGTTATACGTTTTGAAACAAGATTGGAGCTTTTCTGTAGATTTAAAACTTTTTATAAAAGGGGAATTTTGCATATTGGCATGCAGATAAGCGATTGTTTTTTGTTTGGAAGGAGCGTTTGCTACAATTTTAGTCAACACGCCATGCAAATAAACTACTATGACATCAAATTGGCCATAGGCAACTTTATTATAGATATATCTTTTAGGTAAATAGTGTAAATAATTTATGCCTTTAAAACTTTTCTTGAAAATAGACTTATAAGTGACGGTGTCAGATAAGTATTGTCTGTTTTCTCCTACGTCCATTAATGTTCTGAGGGTGATGTTATATTTGGTTTTATCTATATGATTGACCAAGTTGACCAATACTTTTTCGGCACCACCACTTGCCAAATTATTAGTCAAAAACAATATGTTTTTCTTAAGGGACATTAAATAATTAAGAGTTTATTTTATTGTAAAGTTTAAGGTTGTGATTGGGCTCGGGGAGTTCCAAATAAGAGCCAAAAAGATTTTCATATTTTTCAGTATTAGGAATTATAGGTTTTAAACCACCAACCGGGAAAAAGGTTAATTCGCCAAGCAGGATTGTATTCTTAAAGTTATAAAAATCTACTCGTACATAAGGAAACTCTTGAGCAAGGTCTTTAGCTATTTTCATCATTTCTTCAAAATGCTTAGGTTTAGGAACTGCTTTTTGAGCTTGATTATAAGATTTGTACATTATTCCTAATCTATCCCAATCCATATCATAGAAATCCATGTATTTTTTGCCATTTACTACACTATTTACTTGAATAGACTTAGGTTTCCCATTAAAGCAAATAAATTTATAATCATTAAGGGGATGTTCGTCTATAAATTTTTCAATAAGAATTTTGGGTCTTAAATCTTTATAATTCCATTCCCTTCCAAAAACGTAAAGGTTGAGTTTTAACCATTGTTTGAAAATTTTCTTTTGCAACTTCCAATTTACTTTGTTTTTATCTTCACAGATGAAATTCCAACCACTCCCGTGGGTGGCTTTGGCCACAAAAGATTTTGGCAACGCATCGATGTTGATATTATCAATTTCTTTCGGGGTTTGATAAATAGCAATCACCTCGTTTAATAAATGTTCATAGCCGTATTTTTGAAGATACAGTCTGATATCATATTTATCGGAACAGATCGGCATGTTCTCATTGCGATAAAATAGTTTTAACCATTGTAGTTTTTCGGAAATCGTTTGTGGGTTCTTCAGATTAATTTCTCGTCCATACCGCTTTTTAAACTCTTTTTTAACGTAGCCATAATCACTTAAAGTCCATAAAGCCATCTTTTCTCTTAAGATTCTGATTTTGTAAAACAATAAAGTCCCCATATCAGAACTAAATAACTTTTGCTTTATATTTTTTTTCATACTATTCCAAATATAGACTTTTATTATAAATAGCTAACCAATGTTTTATATATAAGGATATTTTGTGTTTATTGCGCATAATAAATAAATTGCATGGCATAGGTGAAGCCTACGTAAGCCAACATGACCCAGCCAAATAGTTGGTGTTGCTTTTTGATAAAATTATATTTCGCCCAAGGATAAGCGATGATTAATGCCATAAAAAACCAGCTTAAATAAGCAAAACGATTGGTGAAATTAGCGCGAATCACCAAAATCCAAAATCCGTTGGCTACTAAATACGTGTTGTATAACCGCACATAAAAGTCATCTTTTAATTTCTTTTTAAAAATATAATACCACCCTGCGAACACCCCAAAACTACTGTAAAACAGAAAATCCCAACGAAATCCTACATTGACACTTCCCGCCATATCTTCCTCCCCAAGATAGGATGATGCTCGGTCATCAGATACTAATCCCCCTAAAAGGCCTTCCCAGAGTCCGGGTAGCACTAAGGAAAGTGGTATACACGCCAACCAAAATCCGTAATACGCTTTGGGTTTGTTGTAAAAGTGGGTAGCGGCATAGCCAACTACGGGTAATAACATAGAGCGATGGATATTGATAGCAATAATCAGCCATATCACCTGAAAAACCCTTTTATCACGAGAAATCCCCAATAAAAATAAGGAACCCGCTATGCCATTGCGCATTCCATTTGTGCCATACTGCCAAAAAGAAAAAGACCCCACAAAGAGCAAAAACCCATAAAACCAGTAGTCTTTAAACCATTTTTTACTCACTACGTAGAGTGGGATTACATACGCACAAGCAATTAAAAAGAAGTAAACCTCAATGGTCAACCATGTTGCAGAAAATTTAGTGAACAATTGGAATAAGACATCTCTATTTGCTGTAACTTCTCTTCCTGCAGCGTAACTTCTAAACCCCCGCGCATAGGTAGTCATATCTACAAAAACCCCATGGACGGGTCGGAGTCCTATATAAACTAACGTAAATATCAACAACGTTCCTCCAGCAAAGGCGATATATGATTTGAGCTTGGGTTCTTGTAGCCTGATTGTCTGGGTATGCACAAACGTTACCAAAGTTACTGCCAATAGCACATGATACCAAATATTGGTGTATTCATATATGTCTATAAAATCAATCGTCATTTGCCAGGAAGCAGTAGGGTTTTTAGATAAGCAGACAAAAATAAGCATTTTTGAAATACTTCTCTCTTGGGCGGTTGGTTTATTTAGTGACTTGTGACCAGTGACTTGTGACCAGTGATTTGTGACCAGTGATTTGTGACCAGTGATTTATGACCAGTGACTTGTGAATATTCGCTATCCAACCAGTCACCAGTCACTATCTCCCAGTCACTATCTGCCAGTGACTATCTGCCAGTGACTTGTGACCAGTGACTTGTGACCAGTGACTTGTGACTTGTGAATATACGCTATCCAACCAGTCACCAGTTACTATCTCCCAGTCACTATTTCAACAAGTTCTTCATATTTTCTCAATAAATCTTCACCCACCGGTTGTGGTTGTCTTTTAGCTTCAAGAGCCGTTTTGATTTCGGGTTCTGAGAAGTCTTTCATGAGTTTTACGTTGGTGTTAGATTTTATCCAATCATAAGTTTCTCTTACTTTGTGGTTGTTGTTTTGGAAGACTACGCAGGGGGTGCCGGTGATGTAGCAGAAAATCATCCCGTGCAGTCGGTCGGTAATGACGAGTTCGGCGGAGCGGAAAGCGGTCCAAATTTTGTTTAATTCCTCAGTTCTCTGTTTTAAGCTTAAGTTGTTTTTATTGATATGCGTATCGTTATGAGAAATTTTATCAAAGTTTTCTTCGGTGGTTTTTAGAATAAATTT
>DATGSA010000207.1:0-3678 GCA_035303085.1 Flavobacteriaceae bacterium | reverse complement strand
ATTTTCCAGATCTTTATCCAAAATGGAATAGGTTGGGTTTTTTGGCGTGTAGATAATTGGCTCAACACCAAATTCAGGCAAGTATTTTGCAAATTTAAGCCAACGCTTAACCCCTGATCCACCGGCAGGCGGCCAATAATATGTAATTATAAGAACCTTCTTCATCGATCATCTTCTTAAGGTGATTTAAGGCGTAGGGGTGTGACCTTTTCTAACTTTGAGAAATAAACAACTTATTACTAACAAATCTAATAAAATAGCAGAAGATAAAGTAGTATTACTGTTTGTTTTTATCGATTTAGAAGTGAATTCCTCATTTCAAAATTTATAATACCTGTTTGCGGTAAAAGAAAAGAAAACACACCAGCTGCGTCGTTATTTATATATTACAACTAAAAACGGACGGTTCTTTGTGAAAAAGTATCTACTAAAAAACAAGTTTTTATTTCTTTTATCAATAAAATACGTGGTTTCGCTATTGCTGTATTTTTTTTATAATTCCTGCCATTCTCCCGGCCAATGTTCTCCGATGATATTGCTCAATATTTTTTGAGTTTATATATAAATTGTTATTCTGAAAAGCTTCAAAATAGTTCAGGATATTTTTTTTAAGTCGTTCTTTTTCGGAATAATTAAAATAATGTCCACTTTCGGTTTCCGAAATAATCTTGGCCACATCCCAATCTTTGGGACCGATTGCTAAAATCGGTCGTTTGGCGTTTAAATATTCAAATAGTTTCCCGGGGATAATGCCTTTGGTTTCTTCGCTGTTTATTTCGAGCAACAAAAGAACCTGAGAGCTTTTTTGAAATTCAACAGCTTCATTATGCGATACATAACCTTTTTTTTCAATGAAACCTGTCAATCGGTTTTCTTTAAGACTTTGCCAAACTTCACTGCTGATCATTCCAACCAAGCGCAATTGAAAATTTGCTCGAAACGATTCATTTTCTTCAATCAATTCGCAGAATGTTTCCCATAAATTGGAAGGGTTTCTTCCTGAAAACAACGAACCAATATGTGAAAAAGTGAATTTTTTATCCAAAACGGATTTATGGTTTTCAGCATTTTCAAATCCATTCGTAATGATTGTAATCGGTTGTTTTGTCAGCTTTTTAAAATCATCACGGGTTTTAAAACTTGTCGTGATAATCTGATCCGCTTTTGTAAGAACTTCTTTTTCAAGCCGTTTGTGTTTATTGGCAGAAGCTCTTGTCAGTTTTAATCTTTTGTGATAACCAATGGTAGTCCACGGATCGCGGAAATCGGCGATCCATTTAATATTTAATTTTTTTTGAAGATCAAGTCCGATTAAATGCAAGCTGTGCGGCGGTCCGGTGGTGATGACGACTTCTATATTTTCTTTTTTCAGGTAATCACTTAAAAACTTGACTGAAGGTTTAATCCAAGATTTTCGCGCATCGGGAATAAAAAAATTACCCCGAATGTAAAGCAACAGTTTTTGCAACCAAGTTTGTTTCTTCGGATTGTCAATAAGTCCTGAGCTCATTTGGTTGGTCTTTCTGCGGGACAGAATATTGGCAAAGCGGTAAGGTTCAAAAATCGCACGTTTGATTATGGTAACACCTTTGGGGATCTCGGCTTCCAAGCTTTTATCAATAATTGGATAAGTTGGGTTTTCGGGCACGTAAACCACGGGTTCAATGCCAAATTCGGGCAAGTACTTCACAAATTTAAGCCAGCGTTGTACCCCCGGACCGCCTGCAGGTGGCCAATAATATGTAATAATAAGAACCTTTTTCATCAAACACCGGTTTGGATTTAAAAGCTAATTTTTGTCCCTTTTGAATTTAAGAAATAAACCAAAGAACACTAACAACCCTAACAGAATACCGGAGGATAATGTAATGCTACTACCGATTTTCACGATTTTTGGATCGAATCTAAAAGTGACAGTATGTTCGCCTTTAGGCAATACTACCGCGCGTAATACATAGTCCGCTCGCATTATTTCCAGTTCCTTCCCATTTACTTCGGCTTTCCAACCGTGAGGATAATACATTTCGGAGAAAACAGCTAATCGATCTTCTTTTAAGGTGTAAGTATAAACCAATTCGTTGGGTTGATAACTTTTTAAGGCAATGCTGTCTCCGGGGTGATGGGTATAATTTTTAGTTTCCAATAAATCTGCAAAGTCTTTATCAATGACAGCAGTGGTTTTGGTGTCGATAGTATCCAACGCTAAAATTTCTTCATTAGCAGAATCAACGACGTTGACTTCATCGACAAACCAAGCATGGCCATTGGTATCAGGGTTGAGATGTGCTATGATTTGCCCTTCATTTTCAATAATGAAATATTTGGTGTTCAACATATTGAGGACTTGATTATTTCCTTCAGCAATATGAAAGTTGAATAATTCTTGCATACGCCCCGGTTTTGCAGCGTGGTAACCTCCGATAGAATTGTGAAAGTAAGAAGTGCGCGCGGAATTCATCGGATCTACCGATAAATCAAGAACGCGATAATGACTTTTATCTTGCATTATTTGTTTATCCGCTTCATTGGCAACAAAAGCGGAAGCATATTCACTGGGTTTGATGAAATCTTGGTCATTTACATAATTGCGATCGATGCTGACTAAATCGACCAGAATTAAAATGGCTAACAATCCAATACTGAAATTATAATTCAGTTTGGTTTTTAAATATGCAAAAAGGATACCTGCCGATAACAACACGAAAATCAAGCTTCGCACGGTGTCTGTAGTCAACATATCAATCCTGTCTTGCTTGAGCGCATTGACAAAGTCAGGGCCGAGTTTTTGCAAAAAATAATTGTCGCTGATTCCGGAAAAATCAAACAACATGTTTTTGAAGAGTAGAAAGAAGATAGCTATTCCACCGGTAATTATCGTCGCCCATTTCAAAGCGTGTAGTTTCTCTCTCTCAGGTTTTTTATCTGAAAATAACTTAGTCAATCCATAAATTCCGAAAAATGGAATCAGCAACTGCAAAATTACCTGGCTCATCGAAACCGTTCGAAATTTGTCATAAAGCGGAACGTGATCGACAAAAAACTTGGTGAGGACACTGAAATGATCTCCCCAAGATAGCAACAACATCAAAATACTGGATCCGACCACCCACCATTTCATTCGATTTTTTACCAGATAAAGTGCCAAAATAAAAAGAAAAATCACACTGGCACCAATATAGTTGGGTGCCGCAACGATGGGTTGTTCTCCCCAATAAGTGGGTAAGTTTTTTATAATATTTTTTGCTTGATAAGGGGGAGATCCTAAATTGATCAAGGTTTGATAAGTATGAGAATCTGTATCTAAAGCTTCCGTAGTCGCTCCTCCCATAAATCGAGGAATAAAGAGGTTCATAGTTTCTGCAATCCCATAGCTGTATTCGGTAATATAGTCATAACTCAGTCCGCTTGCTGGTTTTTGAGAACCGTCTTTTGTGATGGTTAACCCCGTATCTCCGCGGGTACTAAAATCTGTGTATTCTTTTGTAGTTAATAGCGTAGTGGCATTAGAAGCGATCGCCAATATCAAAGCCAAAACCATCACTCCAATAGATTTGAAAAAAGCCGGTAATTGTTTGTCTTTAAAAGCTTGATAGAGATATACTGCACCTATGATCACTACAGTTAACATCAAATAATAAGTTACTTGAAAGTGTCCGGTATAAATTTCCAAAGCCAAGC
>DATGSA010000206.1:0-6801 GCA_035303085.1 Flavobacteriaceae bacterium | reverse complement strand
AGAAAATTGTGTGGTGAAATGCTGAAACCCACTGGGATTATTGAGCAAATCCGGATTAAAATCCTCTTGAGTTACCACTTTCTGCTGTAACCTAAACCCAAATACATTTAACGGATCATTGGTGTAATACCCGGTATGGCTTACAGACACATCAGGCAAAAACCCGCTTAAACTTCCTTTGAGTTCATTTTCGCTCAACTCAATTTCCTGCTCTTGCACTTTGAGTTGTGTATTATTCGCTTTCATCAAATCGATAGCTTCATCCAGATCTAATGGCACTTGGGCAGATAATTGAAACCCTGCGAAAAAGAGTAGCGTTAAAAATATTAATCTTTGTGCTTTCATCGTCTTTTAATTTTGATACAAAGTTAAGTTTCGTTTTCATAGTGATTTGTAACAGTTGTTACATCGTAAATTTTCAAGAGAATTATACTGCTGAAACACAAGAGAGGATTACATAATTTTTACTGCGAGTGATTCAGTTTATCGTAATTAAGTATCTTTAGGTTTTTACAATTAAATTTTAGGTTTACAGTCTATATTATGTCCACTTTCGCAAATCGAGTCATTGATTTTCATAAGAACCTCAACTTACAAACTGAATTGCCTGCTCAAATTCAGGTACTGAATCCTTATAAGGACAACCGAGTAATCCTGAAGGTTTTAAAGGAGTTTTACGGCAAGTATTTTGATGATCAACAGTCGAGAAAGCTTATTGTCGGCATCAATCCAGGAAGATTAGGAGGAGGAGCAACCGGAATTCCTTTTACAGACACGAAGAGACTATCAAAGGTCTGTGGAATTGATGTTGAAGGATTTAAAACACACGAACCTTCATCGGTTTTTGTGTATAAGGTTATCGAAGCTTTTGGCGGACCAGAAAAATTTTATCAGTCTTTTTATATCAATTCGGTTTGTCCCTTGGGATTTGTTCGACAAAATAAAAAAGCCAATTGGGTGAATTGTAATTACTATGATGACAAAACACTTTTTGAAGCGGTCAAACCATTTATCATCGACAGTTTAAAAACACAAATCCGATTCGGCATCGACACCTCAGTTTGTTATTCCTTCGGGAAGAAAAATGCACAGTTTTTAGCAAAAATCAATAAAGAGGAAAAGTTATTCGACCGAGTTGTAGATTTGCCACATCCGAGATATATCATTCAGTATAAATCTAAACAGAAGGATATGTATATCGATCAGTATTTGGAGACATTAAGGTAGCCGTTTAAAAGGATGTGATTCTTGATAATGGTTTATTGGAAAGTTGGCCGCAACTATAAAAACAAAATTCAACCTTTAAAAATAATAAGTCATGAAGATAGGAATTTTAGGAATGGGTGGAGTTGGTAGCTTCATTGGTGCAAAACTTATTAAGAACTATGAAAATGATGACGAAACCAAAATCATTTTTATTTGTCGCAACAAAACAAAAGAAACCATTAATAAAAATGGACTTTCATTAATAACAGACGATGAAATAATTAAATCAAAACCTTATTTAGCATCGGATAATCCTGACAAAATCGGAAAACTCGATATATTAATAGTTGCCACGAAATCATTTTCGTTAGCGACCGCTATTCATCAATTTCAAAATTGTTTAAAAAAAGAAACAGTTATAATTCCATTGCAAAATGGAGTCAACGCAAAAAACATAATTGAAACAAATATTAATCACGACAATTCAAAAATACTTGAGGGCTGTATTTATATTGCTTCAAACATTGAAAAACCGGGAGTAGTAAAACACGTTGGCGGACCGGGAAAAATATTTTTCGGGAATGATGATGATTTAGATTTTAAATGGGTTGAAGAAACACTGGTTAGAGGCGGTTTAGATGCAACTTACACCAAGAACATCAAAGAGAAATTATGGAAAAAATATCTTTTCGTTTCCCCGTTAGCTGCTATGACCACAGCACTTGATATTACTTTTGGGGAATTGGCTGAAGATTCAAAGTATATGGATAAACTCGAAGAAATGATGAGAGAAGTACAAAACTTAGCCAATAATTTCAATATAACTTTAACCGAGAAAGACATAGAAGACTCACTGACAATGCTTTCAAATTTCCCGTATGCCTCTAAGTCTTCACTTCAATTAGATTTTGAAAATCGAAACAATAAAACAGAAAAAGAGAATTTAGTCGATTATGTTATAAAAAACGGTAAAAACCTCGGAGTCAAAGTAGATAATTACGAAGAGATGAACAGGAAAATAACTTCGATCAACGATGTATAAATTTTTCTTGGTGCTAGCGTCCCGCTTGTGACCCGCGTAATACTATTCTTAATGAAAAAACCACAAAATGGATTTTAACTCACTCATCTCATTAAAATAAATTTCATCAAACCTCATAAACAAAAAATTTAATGATCATTATTGCTTTAACCTTAAGTCTATAAATATTTTCAGAATTCTCTCAATCTTTTATTCTCAAATCAAAAACAAAATCTTTTACTTCAATCAATTTAAAATTCGGATTTTCAAGCATCGGATTAAGCATATAATTCGATTCATCGGGAATCACGACAGAAGGAATTTTGACAATCGAATAATTTTTTGAGAAGAGCTCAGTTCCAAAATCTTTAGTCGATAAAGGGGTTGGGTTATCTCGCCAATTTCCCGGAAGTTTTGCTGTATCAATTTCATGTACCTGAGCTTCATCAATTTCAAATACACAAATACTCAAAGCTCTCGGAATAAAATCGATATTGACATTTACGGAGAATTCCAACACGGCTAACGCTCTACTTTCAGCGGTATAGATACAATGCGTTCCTACTTTATTCCAACGTCCGCCATAGCGTTTAGAACCGGTTCCTTTTAAATCGCTTGCATATTTAGTTTTACTGATTCGATATACCCGCATAATTATGAATACACGCCATAAGCAATACGACCAATAAGATGGTGAATTTCTTCACGGCCATATTGATTGTCGATAAAATCAAAAGGAGTTTTGCTTCCCAAAGCTTGATTGGGATGGGACATCCAGGCATTGAAGCGTTCTTCGTCTTCAAAAATGGCATAACCGAAAGAATACAAATCAGCCAAAGCAACAATGCGCTCACTGAGCTTGTCATTAAACTTTTGATTTCCTTTTTTATTGATCAAGGTAGAACGGGTAACGGACAACGCTTTAGCTAAAGCATCATAATCTAAATCGGTCTTGTTTTTTAAATTAACCAAATAGCTTTTGGTGATTCCTCTTTTGACAATTTTCATCTTTTGAACAGAAGTCAAATCTTTTAAAGGAACAGCGACATTGCCTTCATAAAAATAAGAAGTAGGCGCTTCTTTGACGAAGGTGTTTTCGGGATTTTTAACATCAGATTTCATAACAGTTTATTTTTATACTTTTACCAATGTAAAATCACACTTTTCTATTTGATAAAAAATAAATATTGATAGTTTTTCTGTCAGATTTTAGATACAACTTTATTTCTGTTAAATCCCCAAAAATAAAACGCTTCTTTGGATTTTATAAAATATATAATTATCAAAGTGAGCAATAAAAATAATGGAAAAAGAAATACCGGTTACTTAAACTGCTTAAAATATAATCCTCAGATACCCGGATATAGAAGTACCGTGAATTACTCCAAAAATAGCCTCGTAACTAATCAATGAAAATTACGACAGAGAGATGCTAAAGCGATTAAAATAAAAGCAAATTTCAAGAAGAGGATTTACCGTAAAAATAGGCTAATCCTTAGAAGGGAAGAATTTGAATCAGAAAAAATAAATTGTTCCGCTAAAATCCTTTAAAATATATTTTCAAATGCCGCTATGAATTGGACATTACTTATTATAATAAGAAAAGCGGGCAATTAGATTCGGTTTTTCAACTTTCACAATTGCCCCAATTCTCTTATTTTCTTCATTAGATCAAAGTTGCATCTAAACTAATATCTGCATTCAATGCTTTACTAATGGTGCAATTATCCTTTGCCTCATTGGCAATTTCCTGAAATTGATCTTCATCAATATTAGGCACTTTAGCTTTTAAAACTAAATGAGATTTGGTAAGTTCAAGTTCATCGGGATTAACAGTAACTTCAGCGGTAGCTTCTAAGGAATCTGGAGTAAAGCCCTTCTCGCCCAACATTAAACTGACAGCCATCGCAAAGCATCCTGCGTGAGAGGCTGCAAGGAGTTCATCCGGATCTGTTCCTTTTCCGTCTTCAAAACGTGATTTATAGGAGTATTGGGCATTATCCAACACTTTGCTGTCCGTTGTTAATTCACCTTTTCCTTCTTTTACCGATCCATGCCATACGGCTTTTCCTGTGTGTTTTTTCATTTCAAATAAATTTAGATTAATAATTAGTTTTGCTCCCTTAAATTAAAAATTAAAACTGATTTTCTGGTAAGAATCTTACATTATCCCTCTAAATTAACAAAAAATATCAACTGTTTTGGCAAATATTTGAGCATCGGATTTCACAACAGTATGATTTTTCACTTTCTACAATGTAAATATATTCTTTATTAATCGATGAAAAGAGTATTATTATTTTTTACCGATCAACAAAATTATGGTGTTGCGTTGCGGTAAAATAATCGCAAAATATCCGGTTTAGGGGATGATTTTTACGCGCCGCTTTCATCCCGAGAAAAGGATGGATTGCTGTGATAGCTTGCGAACAATCTCCGATTAATTCCGCTGCCGTATCGTGTAAGTCTTTTTTGAGTTTCTTTTCAATCGTTTGATTATTTTTAAGGGCTAATTCAACTTGATCGGCATAATATTCTTTTTCTTGATTAGATTTTTCTACTAATGACACTAATTTGTCAAGCTGATTTTTTGAAAGATGTTTTCCTGCCTCATCTAAATAATGTTCAATAATACCAATATAATTCACCCATAAGGTCAAGTCGGCAAAAACAGGAAAAGGAATTTTAAAAATATCTTGATCGAGGAAAAACTTGTCATAAAAAAAACTATATCGCTCCGATAATAAAACCTTTTTTACTTCAAAAGAACACGTTGCTGTGGCTAATAAACCCATTGTATTCCAATCTTCTATAATCTTGACTTGGTCTTTTGCCAAAACAAAGGACAGGATTTTATCAGCACCTTGATTATCTTTTACCGGAATACCATTTTGAGTAATAATTGCATTTAAGGTAAAGTGTGTTAGATACGGCGCTCCGGTAGCATATTTCCAAGTTCCTTCAAGTTCATATTTTCCATCTTTAATTTCTGCTGTGCCGAACGGCCCACCACTTCCTCCGAAAATTGGTCGTTTTGAGGATTTGAATATTTCGGCTGCCAAATCCGGTTGTAAGATTCCCACAAAATAATTGGCACCGCTACAAAGCGTAACTGTCCAGCTTAAACTACCATCAATTCTGGCAAGGGATTGCAGTTTTTTCAATCCGTCAGAAAAAGATTTTTCCAATCCGCCATGCGATTTTGGCACCCATAAATTCCAAAGGTTTTGTTTAGTTATCCAGTTCAAAACCTCTTTTGAAAAATATTCAGATCCGTCAATTTCTTTTCTAAGTTGTGCTGAGTTCATTTTTTCTTTCTTCTTTATAAATTCTTCTCCAATTCAAATAGCCCAATACCCCCATAACAAACAAAAAAACACTGAGTGCGGCGTAGATATACAATTCTTTATAGACCATTAATGGGATAGCAATAATATTACTCATATTTAAAAACAGCCAATTCTCAATTTTTCGTTTCGCCATCAACCACATTCCTGCCCAGGCAAAAGCGGCTACAAAGGAATCCCAAATAGGAACATCAGAATCGGTATGCGTACTCAACCAATAAACCATCAATCCGAAACAGAAAACCGCAATACTACCCGCAGCGATAAAGTTTTTAGTAGTCGAAAAGGAAATTGGTGCTTGATGATTTTCTTTTCCGAACTTCCAATAAAACCATCCGTAAATGCTCATAATAAGATAATACAGATTCAATAAAATATCTGCATAGAGTTTATGTTGATAATAAATCCAAATCCCGATAAGCACACCGGCAATTCCAAATAGATAATTGTTGACATTATTTTTTCTGGATAAAATAACTTGACAAATGGAAAAAACAGCTCCTAAAGCTTCCCAAAAACTAAAATTGTAAAAAATGTTTTCCAACATTAAAGCTCAGCTTTAAATAGGATAAGATGATAAGCGATCCGATGGGAGACAAATTTATTTCCCTACGTCGGCATTATCCGCATCAGGTTCCGCACGTTATTGGTGCTTGGGTATCATCTCAGCCTGCATGAAGCAAGCACCCCATTTGTGAGTTTCAAATTTAATAAAAATAACTGATTTAAAGTACTTTTAAGAAAGTTGTTGTTTCCCGTATAAGTAAACACAAACCACGCGATACAATGGCACGGTATCGAGTAGGTATAACCCCTCAAGTGGTTTGGAACCCTTGAGAGGTTTTCAATCAATTAGATTTTACAGTATTTATATTTTCTGACTTACCAATTGAAGTCCGACAACCGAACCGACCAAAGTAGTCAGAAAAAACATTCGCCAAAAAGTTACGGGTTCTTTAAAGATAAAAATTCCTGCTACCACGGTTCCCACAGCGCCCATTGCACCCCAGACGGCATAAGCAGTACCTACCGGGATTGCTTGAGGTCCGCCCATCGCTTTATAGAGCAAATACATACTTATGCTAACATTTATCACGAAGGATGAAAACCAGAGATATGCAGTAGTACCACTTGTCTCTTGCACTTTTCCCAGACTCGTGGCAAAACCAGCTTCAAACAATCCTCCTAAAATGAGAAATACCCAATTAATATTCATATTTAAAATAC
>DATGSA010000205.1:0-11858 GCA_035303085.1 Flavobacteriaceae bacterium | reverse complement strand
CATATATATCGTGTTTCCCGGCATCGACTTTAAAAATATTATTCAACTGCCAAGGAGAATCGTCTAAAGCGAATTCATAATCCCCTATTCCTGAAACGATAACTTCAACTGTGTAATCTCCCGGCTCACCGATGAATTGATAATCTACTGTCGGTTTTTCTGAAGTCTCCGCTTGTACCGTATGCGTTTTAGTACAATAAATCGTATCCCCGGAAACAAGATGAGGCTTTGAGATTGTAACTTGATATGCTCCTGGGTCAGTAACATCGATACTAGGAGTGGTTGCTCCGTTTTCCCACTCAAAAACCAAATCTTCTTCATTATCAATTACGCCGGAATAAAGTGTGATTGATTCGTTTGCACCCTCACAAAAAACTTCTTGCGAGAAATTGGGATCTATTTCAGGAGCATCCAGATCTTCCAATTTAATTTCAATCAATCCTTGACAACCCAAACTGCCGTCAACACGGATAAAAACTGAATTCGGAAAATCACTTGTTGAAATTGAATAAGAATTATCCAACGGATTTTCCTCGAAAAAAGCATCGCTTTCCGTTTGATAAAACTCAAAAAAATCGATATAAATACCGAGTTCCTCTTGAACATCCGCAATAGCATCTGTCAAGTTAAAAGTGTAATTTATCGAGTTGTATTCATCGGGACAAGTATATAAATAAACAGGTCCCAAGTCTTCTCCCGTAGCCGATAAAGTAATTTTTAAAACTGTCGTACACCCGCGTTCACTTTCAATGCTGACAAATATTTCTTGCCCAATCTCGGAGCTGTGGAAAACAGCAGGGTTTTCAATGGGATTTGTTTCGGAATCTGCATCTTCTTCACTTAAATAATAATCGGTAATGATATAATCTTCCCCTTGTAAAATTATATTTTCAAAAGACGGGAGATCGTATAAAAAACCATTTTCATTTTCATCGCTTTGGATGCAGGAAGAAATACTTAAAGTGTCTAAATCTTCAAAATTCACATAAGAAACTTCAATTTCATCTTCAGCTGTACAAGATCCGCCGTATTCTATCACTACTTTATAGGTCCCGCTTTCTGAAACCTCATAAGAATCCTGTCCTTCAGCTAATAGAACTTCTTCATTACCTTCCACTTTATACCATTGATATCCGGTAGGGTCATTTCCAATCCCCAACGGTTCCAACAGGTGCGTTTCTCCTTCACAAAGCCCGGTTATATCTTCTCCTAAGTTTGCACCAATATTGAAACTTTCTCCTTCCAAGAACACAGCAGAATCATATCTGTAATTGATATCATCGGCAATCACTAATTTAATGTGATAAGTCGTTCCCGGAACTACTTGAGATTCGGCGGTGAGGATTTTGGTTTGTCCGTTAAAAATAATAGGAGAATCATAAGGGTTAAATCCAGCAAAATACTCTTCGTTTTGCGGCGGACAACTCCCCGGAATTCCGGAGTGAACGGTGGTTACTTTAACCGGAATATCCGTGCCGGGAATCACTGCTAAATTATCATATTCATCGGTTCCAACCGGTCTGATAAGAAATGCAAAAGCATCTGAATATTCGCAAGTTGTCGATTGAAATTCGCGGTATTCTTCTGAAGCAAAAATATACCTGAAGCGAATGTTGTCTGCAACCGGCGTAAAATCAAATTCTAAAACAGTAGCATTTACGGTATGATTTAAATCGAGATAATCTTCTAAATCATCATCACCAACCCATCCCGCTGCATCATCATCACTCAACCCGTCGTTAGGTCCGGGAACGTTGGCAAGTCTTCCTGTGGTCATGACAATTCCTTTCTCAAATGGAAAAGGACCACCGTCGTTTTCAAAATATCCATAACTTTGATCGCCATTGGCAAAATTAGCTCCTACAACATTGGTTACTTCAATGTCTTCGATACATCCGCTGTTGATCAGAACATCTTCAATCAATTCTTGTGGGGAATACGTATCTTTATCGACAATAACATTTTGCCCCAGAACAGGAATACAGAATAGTAGAAGCAAAATTTTCAAGTAGAATTTCAAAATAAATTACATTATTTTAATCAAGGATTATTTTTGGATGGACCGAAAAAACATTCAATTTTCAAAAACGGGTTGTAAAGTAATCATTTCTCTTCGAAAAAACGTTTTATAAATGGCTTTATAGTGCTTTGATTATAAAATGAGTGCAGCAATAAAATACAAAAACATTTAAGAAAGATATTGTGATGGAAACAATAGCCTGATGTTCGCATAAGAATTTCTCAAAGCTTGTTTACTATCCTCAAAGTTCTTCCATTCAGCTTTGGTAATATCTTCTGCGTGTTCCGGAAATAACGCTCCGCTATAATTGGTTGCCATTTCAAACCAATGAGTAACTTTTAATCGGTATTTTCCTTTTCGTTTAAACACGTGATAAGTGGTGGGCAGAGGTTTGATGATTTTTAAATTCTGTACCCCGGTTTCTTCTTCCACCTCGCGTATTGCTGAATCTTCAATAGCTTCTTTTTTCTTGGTAACCCCTTTAGGTAAATCCCATTTTCCCTTTCTGAAGATAAATAAGATTTCTTTTTTCTCATTATAAACCAGACCTCCGCCTGCTTCAATGGGTTTGATCTCTTTAGAAAAATGTTTGATAAGTTTATGTTCTTTATGGTGATAAAGATTGACGTGTTTAAGCTTTTTTTTCCTTACTTTTTTTATAATTTGTTTTATATTGGCTTCCTTAATCGGAAGAGACAAATATTTTTCTTCTTCAATCTTTTCGGTTGATAAGATAATCGGAACGTCATTGACAAAAACTTTATACATTTGCAGTTATGATTTTAGATACAAGACTTGCTGAAAAAACAGCTGAATTATTATTGCAAATTAAAGCAATAAAATTAAATCCACAAGAACCATTCACTTGGTCGAGTGGTTGGCGATCTCCGATTTATTGTGATAATCGAATAATATTGTCCTATCCGGCAGTTCGAAATTTCATTAAAGAAAATTTGGCGCAACAACTTTTGCAAAAGTATGAAAAGCCGGATGTGATTGCCGGAGTCGCCACTGGAGCCATTGGAATTGGCGCATTGGTGGCAGAACAACTCGACCTTCCTTTCGTCTATGTCCGACCGGAACCCAAAAAACACGGCAGGCAAAATCAAATTGAAGGTGCTTTGCAGCCCGGACAAACCGTGGTTGTGATAGAAGATTTGATAAGTACCGGAAAAAGCAGTTTAAATGCGGTAAACGCTCTCAAAAGAGCCGATGCTAAAATAATGGGAATGTTGGCTATCTTTACCTATGGATTCGATTTAGCAAAACAAAATTTTAAACGTCAAGATATAGAATGTGCTGTATTAAGCGATTACAAAACCCTGATAAAACTCGCTGTAGAAAAAGAAGTTTTAAAACCGGAAGAACAACAAAAACTGGAAGCTTGGAGAGAAAATCCCTCTGAGTGGTAATATTAAATTATTTGACATGAATCTGCAAAGTGAAAAGACAATAGTAAATAAGGATCAAAAGTTGTGTTACGAATTTTTAAGTCGACCGGAAAATTATCAAAATCTAATGCCAGACAGCACTGATAAATTTGAACTCAACGACCAAGGAGGTTTTGTGTTTAAGCTCAAAGGCATGCCGGAAATCCCTTTAAAATTAAATGAGAAAAAACCGGACACTACTGTAGTGTGGGGATCGGGAAATAAAAATTTTCAATTCACTTTGACTATTGATATCGGTCATGTTTCAGAACAAACTTCTGAAGTGCAGTTTTTATTCAATGGCGACTTTAATCCAATGATGTCGATGATGGTTAAAAAACCGCTGCAAAAGTTTATCGATACCTTGAGTGCCAATTTAAGTGCGACTTAAATCAGTGTTTTAAGCAGGGTGAAGCTTGGTTTTTTCTAATAAAGGAGTTTTATTTCCTTTAGTGCAAATGCTTTTAAATCTCCCTTAAAATTTATCAGCAATTTCCCGTCATCTTGAATTCCGGAAATAATTCCTTTTTTAATAACTCCGGTAGGAAATTGAAAAGTCGAAATTTGATTGATTCTGAATAAATGAGCCTCATAATCTCTAATAATTTGTGATAGCGGTAGAGGCAATCCTTCATAAACAGTGGTTTCGATAAACTCGGAAACTTCAACCAACAGTTCATCTAAGTAGAAGTTTTGGTCATTGAAGTTTTTCAAGGAACCCGCTTTCGGTAAATTTTTAAACGTGGTTTGATTCACATTTAATCCAACGCCGATTATGGTGGAGTGGATTTTATGATTTCTCGAAAAATTCTCGATCAATATGCCACAGATTTTTTGGCTGTCTGCCAATATGTCGTTAGGCCATTTTACCGATACTGTCGTTTTTGGAATTTGATGACGGATAAACTGGGCTAATGCTAAACTTACCAATGCACTAAGCTTAAAATGAGCAGTGATATCTAAGTCTAAGTGGGTGAGTAAAAGGCTGAATGTCAGGTTCATTCCGTCTTTGGACTGCCATTTGCTTTTGCGTTGCCCTCTGCCTTTATTTTGCTGATCGGTAACCAAACAAGTGTTTTTCATGGAGTTGTCTTCCCGAAAACGCTTTTTCAGTTCAGTGTTGGTCGAATCGGTGGCAAGGACTTTGATGTATTGCATATAAATTATTGAATAATCTTTTGTTAATGCGAAGGTTTAAATTTTAAAAACGATAACTTTGCAAAAATCGAATTAATAATTAATGACAGAAAACAAATCAAGCGATAAAAAACTTTTAAACCTGATTTTGGAAGGTGTTGATGATGTTAAAGGAGAACAGGTTACTGTTTTAGACTTACGTGATATCGATAGTGCTGTATGTGATTATTTTATTATTTGTAATGGAACATCAAGCACACACGTCAACGCAATTGTCCGTTCTATACAAAAAACTGTAAGCAAAGAATCAAGCGAAAAACCTTGGCATGTTGAAGGTACTGAAAATGGACAATGGGTCTTGATGGATTACGTAGATATGGTAGTTCATGTCTTTCAAAAACATATTCGAGAATATTACGACTTAGAAAGCCTATGGGGTGATGCGAAGATCATTCCCGTGAATGGCAAATAAAAAATATTGATAAATAAAAAATAAATGGCGAAAAATAAAAATAGCGGGAAGCCGAAAAAACCCAGCGGAAAAACTCCGAAGTTTAATTCTTATTGGATTTTCTTGGGAATTATATTGCTTTTTCTGGGAATAAACTTTTTCGGAGAAGGCGGATTTGGCGAACCAGAAACTATCAGTCCTTCCCAGTTTGAAAAATATTTAGCGGAGGGAAGTGTAAAGAAAGTAGAAATCGTTCATCACAAAACAGCAAATGTTTTCTTGACCGATAAAGCCCATGAATCTCCTGAACATCAACAAGAGGAAAGAGGGTTTTTACCCAGTGGTGATACACCGGATTACACTTTTGAACTTGGAGATTTACAGAACTTTGAAAACAGAGTGGATGAGATTATCTCTTCCGAAAATCTCGATACCGTTGTAACTTATAAAAACCCTACGAATTTTTGGGGTGATTTATTACCATTTTTAATTCCACTTGGACTGTTTTTGTTGATATGGATTTTTATCATGCGAAGAATGAGTGGAGCAGCTGGTGGCGGACCCGGTGGACAAATATTCAATATAGGAAAGTCGAAAGCTAAACTCTTTGATCAGAAAAGTGACATAAAAGTCTCCTTTAGAGATGTCGCCGGAATGGAAGGAGCTAAAGAAGAGGTACAAGAAATAGTTGACTTTCTGAAATTCCCAGATAAATATACCTCCCTTGGTGGTAAAATTCCAAAAGGAGTGATGTTGGTCGGACCTCCGGGAACCGGAAAAACACTTCTGGCGAAAGCGGTAGCCGGAGAAGCACATGTGCCTTTCTTCTCACTTTCCGGTTCCGATTTTGTTGAAATGTTTGTTGGAGTAGGTGCTTCCAGAGTAAGGGATCTTTTTAAACAAGCCAAAGAGAAAGCACCGTCTATTATATTTATAGATGAGATTGATGCCATTGGAGGGGCCAGAGGTAAAGGTAATTTTAGTGGATCTAACGATGAACGAGAAAATACCCTGAATCAATTATTAACCGAAATGGATGGGTTTGGAACCCATACTAACGTAATAGTGATCGCAGCTACCAACCGTCAAGATGTTTTAGATAAAGCACTGATGAGAGCTGGTCGTTTTGATCGTCTTATTTCTGTAGATCTTCCCGATGTAAGGGAACGTAAAGAGATTTTTGAGGTACATCTCAAACCACTTACTAAATTGGAAGATGATTTGGATATCGGATTTTTTGCAAAACAAACCCCGGGATTCTCCGGAGCTGATATCGCTAATGTTTGTAACGAAGCAGCTTTGACAGCCGCACGTAAAGGAAAGAAAACGGTGGGAAGACAAGATTTCTTAGATGCAGTAGACCGAATTATTGGCGGATTGGAAAAAAGAAAAAAAATCATTACTCCCGAGGAGAAAAAAATTATTGCTTTTCACGAAGCTGGTCACGCTACAGTGAGTTGGATGTTAGAACATGCAGCACCATTGGTTAAAGTTACTATTGTGCCTCGTGGACAATCCTTAGGAGCTGCTTGGTATTTACCTGAAGAACGAATGATTGTTCGACCTGAACAAATGCTCGATGAAATGTGTGCTGCCTTGGGTGGAAGAGCAGCAGAGAAAATCATTTTTGATCAAATTTCAACCGGTGCCTTAAACGATTTAGAAAAAGTAGCCAAGCAAGCCAAAGCTATGATTACCGTTTATGGACTGAATGAAAAAATAGGAAATATGACCTTCTATGATTCTCAAGGCCAAAGTGATTATAATTTTACCAAACCCTACAGTGAGAAAACAGCAGAGCTGATAGATTTTGAAATTTCCAACCTCATTGAATCTCAATATGAGCGCGCGTTGGAAATATTGGAGGAAAATAAAGATAAATTGACCGAATTGGCAGAGGTGTTGTTGGAAAGAGAAGTTATTTTTAAAGAGGATGTGGAGAAAATTTTTGGAAAACCACCTTTTGAGAAAGCGGATACTTCTCTAAAAAATACTGAAAATGTCGAAGATGCAAAAGTCGAATCTCCGGTAGACGAGTCTTCAGAAAATAAAGAAAAGAAAAACTTGGTTGATAATAAAATCCAAGATACATCAGAAACCTGAAGCTAATCGAAAGCTTAAGGAATTTAAAAATCAACTTTCGTAAAACAAACGAAAGTTGATTTTTTCATCTACCAGACTGCTAAGATTGTAATTTCAAATCTTTTTAAGGAATCACATTACGGAAATTCTCAAAATTTAAGGTCTTTTCGAATCATAGAGATGTTATAGTTTATTTTAAAAGGCTAACCTGAAATGTATTGTTGTGTCATGCCCCTCTGCTTTTATTCTCGATTGATTTCTGAGGATGAAGATTAAATTATTCTTAAGTTTGTTACTTTCGTGAAATTTATTTTTAGTTTACATCCGTAATATTAAGTTGTAACTGAAATAATAATTATAAGGCAACAACACTGAAACTGAATATTGAATAATTTTGAGAAACTCAAACAAGTAATACAAGAGTTCGTTTTTTATATCGAGAAGTCATCTATGCGGTTATTTGAGAATTTATTTGGAAAGAAATCTAAGGCTAAAGAAGAACGAAAAGCTGGAGCTGCCGAAGAGCGGGGGAAATTCATGCCTAAACCCGATATTCCTATAGATGAAAAGTTTATCATTAACTTCACTGAGAACGGTGGGAAATTCTTGTACTGTAGTGATAGGAGAGAAGTGGAAAATAATTTCTACAATATTCTGCGAGAAAACAATTGGAAAGATGAGGTTTGTTGTTTTGATGAAAAACTTGAAAACAGCTTTGGAGGTTTCAACTTAGAATTTACAACTAACCCCGATGCAGATTTTTGTTTATTACCTTGTGAGTTTTTAATTGCAGATTCAGGTTCATTACTGATGACTTCCAATCAAATCGGAGAAAGAAAGCTTGCCGATCTGCCGTATAATTTTGTCGTCTTCGCTTATACCAGTCAATTGATAGATACTCCAGACGACGGGTTAAGAATTATTAACTACCGAAAGCAAAACTTACCGACTAATATTAGCAGTATAAAAAACTTCAAAGAAGATGCTAACCAAGAAGGTCATTTTATGAGTTATGGGAGTGTTTCAAAAAACCTATATTTGCTGCTTTTAGAAGATCTCTGATTTTATGCCTATTCAAAATTGAGAGAAATAACAAAAGATAATCTTCAGAATTTCAAAATTAGAGACTAATGTGACTAGTTTATGAGTGAAACCACTACAAGGATTATTTCTGGAGTAATATATGCAGCACTGCTCTTGCTGGCTATTCTCATTTCCGAATACACTTTTCTTGTCCTTGTTTTTTTATTTAGCTTGGTAACACTCTATGAATTGCAAAAACTATTAAATATAGAATCCTATTTAGCTTATTTTATCTTGGTAGGATTTATATTGTTTTTTAATGTATTCCATTATTTTAACTATAAACCCTTTATAAAACTGTTGATGATCTTCACCTTGATTGTCAATATTCTATTGATTCGAGATCTTATAATAAAACGAAAAATTCCGTTATTTGAAGAGCGTAAATACTTGATAATCATCTTTTATTTAATAGCTGCTTTTGTTTTTTTAAACTTAATCCCTTATCAAAATCCAACTCAGAGGTATGAACCCAAAATATTAATAGGGGTTTTTGTATTGATATGGAGTAACGATTCTTTTGCTTACTTAATTGGAAAAAACTTTGGAAGACGTAAACTCTTTGAACGTATTTCTCCCAACAAAACAGTAGAGGGATTTATTGGTGGTGTGCTTTGTACTTTGGCCGTTAGTTACTTTGTTTTTCGGATAACACAAGTTTTTGATATTAAAATATGGCTCGGAATTGCATTGGTCACATGTATTTTTGGTACTTTTGGAGACTTGATACAATCAAAATTAAAACGTCAAGCAGGCGTAAAGGATAGCGGAAGAATAATGCCCGGTCATGGTGGATTGCTGGATCGTTTGGATAGCATTATATTTGCTGCAACTTTTATATATTCATTTTTAGCGATTGTAAATAATGTTTCATAAAGAAGGCTATAAGATTATCGGGATTACCATAGTATTTGTGGTGGTGCTGAACATGATTAGTTTTTATTTAATTCCGAAAGGCTGGGGGCAGCAGTTGGTGCTTATTGGAAGCTTGGTATTACTCGTCTTGATTCTGCAGTTTTTTAGAAATCCCAAACGTAGAACTTCCGTTAATGATAATCATGTGGTTGCTCCGGTAGATGGAAAAGTAGTGGTGATTGAAGAAGTGTTTGAAAAAGAATATTTTAAAGAAAAAAGACTGCAAATCTCTGTTTTCATGTCTCCGATAAATGTACACGTAACAAGATATCCTGTTGCAGGAAAGATTTTGTTCAGTAAATATCATCCGGGTAAATATTTGGTAGCTTGGCATCCAAAATCAAGTGAGCTAAATGAAAGAACTACCGTAGTGTTGGATAATCCTGTCTTTGGGAAAATTCTTTTTCGTCAAATAGCCGGAGCGATGGCAAAGCGTATTGTCAATTACGCCAAGGTAGGAGAGCAAGCTATCCAAGGAGATGACAGTGGGTTTATAAAATTTGGATCCCGCGTGGATGTCTTTCTCCCATTAGATACAAAAATAAAAATAGAATTAAATCAAAAAGTAAGAGGTGGCGAAACTATAATTGCTGAACTCGACAATAATAGCAAATAAAATGAAAAACTTGGATAAACGTTTTGAGGAAGCAGTCAAATTAGCATCTAACCCGGGGTTGAAATTCCCACCAGATATAAGATTGCTTTTTTATGCCTACTATAAGCGCGCCATTGGCTATCATACTAAAGAATCGAAAAAAACAAACGATCATAATGAAAACGCGCTGATAAGCGGATTTAAAATGAATGCGCTTTTTCAAGCGAAAAATATCTCTGTCAAAGAAGCCAAAAAAAAATATATCGAACTGGTCAACAAGCATATTCCTGACCAAAAATAACTCGCCATTTTTCAAGCAATTCTGTTTTTCTTTTTAATATACCCTTGAAGAAAAACACTTATGGTTGGAATTGTCTTTAAGAGAAGTCATAGCTTTATTTAATCAATACCAATATTTGATTTACCGAAAATCTTAAAAACGATTGGACAACCGTTAGCCAAACGATCGTTAAAGTCATTAATTTTCAGAAAGTTATCCTAAGTAGGTGGATTCTAAAATAGAAAGATTACTTTTATGGTAAAATTTATTCTTTTTGTTTTATGCGTGCATTAGTAATTTCTGGAGGAGGAAGTAAAGGAGCATACGCAGGTGGAGTCGCCGAGCACCTGATTAGAGTGCAAAAACGAAAATACGATATCTTTGTAGGCACTTCCACAGGTAGTCTATTGCTGACACATTTGGCGGTTGGAGAAATTGATGAATTGTATAAAGCCTATACCAGCGTTAATCAAAATAGCATTTTTAATAGAAATCCTTTTGTTATTCGAAAAAAGGGTAACCGCGAATATGTAACGATTAATTATTTGAATACGCTAATGCAGTTTGCCAAGGGAAAGCGAACTTTTGGGGAAAGCGAAAACCTTAAAAAACTGATCCTTAAAAGTATCAGTCGCGAAAGATTTGAACAAGCCCGCGAAAAGGTGCAAGATCTTGTGGTTACGGTATCCAATTTAACTAAAAGTACGGTCGAATATAAATCGATTAAGGATTTTTCTTATGAAGAGTTTTGTGATTGGATTTGGATTTCTTGTAACTATGTGCCCTTTATGAGTCTGGCTAAGCGCAATGGTTATGAATATGCCGATGGCGGATTTGGCAGTATTGTGCCTATTGGCGAAGCTATAAATAAAGGAGCCAAAACAGTAGATGCAATTATTTTAAAATCCGAATCGATGGAACGCCTTAGAGTTTTGGGAAATAACCCGTTTTCATTAATGATGAATATATTTAAATTTATGCTCGATCAAGTGGAAAGTGGAAATGTGATTGAAGGTCAAATGGCTGCACGGGTAAATGATGTCAAGTTAAATCTGTATTATACGCCGAGTAAATTGATAGAAAACTCTTTGTACTTTAATGAAGAACTGATGCGAAATTGGTGGCAACAAGGTTTTGAACACGCAGCAGAAAAAGCCTTGATAAAGAAAAAGTGAATCACTATAATAAACCGAACTTCAAATTAGGGCTTTTCCTTCACTACATTTCCTTTTACTTTTAAAGCAGCTACCGGTTGGTTAGCCGCATTGGAATAAAGCGTAATCGTCCGTCGAATCGGTCCGGGTACTTTTGTATCATAAATAATTTTAATTTGATCAGAACTTCCCGATTCTATCCTTTTTCTAGATTCGATTACTTTTATATGTTTGCCGGTAGAAACAACCTTTTCAATAATAAGTGTTTCTGTTCCTGTGTTTTTAAAAACAAAACTCCGTTGCCCATCACTTCCAACTTTTATGTCATCATAAGACACCGTGGTGTTTTCAAATTTAATTTCCGCCTGGGCTATTGCAGAAGCATTGATAATCAGGGCAATAATGGCAAGAGTAAAGTTTTTCATAGCAATGAGTTTTTTTAAAACCAACAATGGTAATACGGCAATTTACAAAATTGTATTAACATCGCTTTTAGATTTTCAATATTTTGCCGTAATGCCTACATTTGCAAGAATTAAAAATAATTGGGATTATGAGCTTAACGACAAATTACAATACCAAAGAAATAGAAGAAAAATGGTATGCTTACTGGATGAAAAATGATTATTTCCATTCTGAAATAAATAAAAAAGAAGCATATACTATCGTAATCCCGCCTCCCAACGTGACAGGAGTGCTTCATATGGGGCA
>DATGSA010000204.1:0-4458 GCA_035303085.1 Flavobacteriaceae bacterium | reverse complement strand
TCATTTAGATAATTCGTTTCTCTCAACAGTTCGAGCCAATATATGGTTTCGTTTTCTCTCATCCAATTAACCCCATTAACCATTTATCATTAATAATTAACCATTATCAGTGCTCTCACAAAGCAGGCCCAAAGTGTTTACCGTGCCCAAGGCGCTTGCTACGCGCTCGCTGCTGATGTTTTTATTTCTGGTTTTCATTTCTTTTAATCTTTAAAAAGCTACTAACTTCACATTTGAAATATTACCCAAATTATTCACAGGCGAAAAATTCTGGAACCTCTTTCAATTTGTTTTCTATAAAATCAAACTTTATCCAACATTTATCTGATTTCTCAATCAGTTGACCTTCATTACATATTGTTTCAATATAATAAATTAAGTAAGTGTTTTTGTCAAAAGCAAATTGTTCATTAGGTTTTCCAAAAAATTCCTTAAATTTAATGGGGGATTTATCAATCAGGTTATTCCCAATAATAAGTTTTTTAGCCAAAAATAAATTTCTGTGATTATTACATCCTAAACTATCATCTATCCATATTTTAGAAAGGTCAAAATTTATTGACTTATATAGATATCTGTCATTTTCTTTTTCTAATAGTTTATTATTTTTAAGGGAATTTGACTCCCTATTATCTTTCTGTTCATGTTTATCAAAACAATCTGAATTTGGTGAGTTTTTTGGGTTTTTATTGCTATCACAATGGTAAAAAACAAAAAAACTGAATAATAACAAAATTGACTTAATATAGTTTACCATCTTTACTTATAATTCTATTGTGAATTCTACCTCCGTTATTCTTTAAAGCGTCTGAAACATTTTGTGGAGTAACTCTCCGTGCATTAGGATTTACTACTCTTCGCCCTTTATCATTTTCTATTGACCAATAAGGACCATAAGCTTTGTTTCTTGGAATCATTATGTGTGGACGATCAGCTGATTCGCTTAAATCTATTTTAGGATGGGGTAGACCTAGTCCATGACCATATTCGTGAGCTGGTGTGGTTGAGGATTCTAACTCGTCATTAGTGTTAAACCAAAATGAATTGCCCCCTTGTTCAGATGCTAAAGCAAAGCTAGATTGGTTTTTATCTCCTTTTTCTACTCTAATAAAATTATTTTTTAGACTCTTATTATTTTCAGCTAACTCTATAGCTTTTTCAACTGAAACAGTTTCATAGGATATTCTAAATTTAACATCATACTCTATACCTTCAACTTCAGTTTTAGCATTGGCTGAGTTCCATTGAGATGCAATTCCTGTAGCAATCTTTTCAGATAGTTCAGAGTTTGCTTCACTACCATAAAAATACAATTTAGAATGAATTGTTGGATATTCCGGTGATACTGACCCCCCATTCCGGTCATACTGACCCCTCTAGATTTTTAGGTCAAAAAGATAAGAACGTGACAAATTTACAGTTTTTTTCTTAAGGATTCTCCCTTTAATTCTATTCTATAAGAAGTGTGTACAAGGCGGTCTAAAATAGCATCGGCAATGGTTGCTTCTCCAATGATTTCATACCAACTTCCAACAGGTAATTGACTAGCGATAATTGTGGAATATTTTCCATGTCTGTCTTCAATAATCTCCATTAAATCCATTTGTTGACTTTGTTCTAAATGAGCAAGACCAAAATCATCCAAAATCAATAAATCTGTCTTTGCAATTTTATCAAACAACTTTAAAAAACTCCCGTCAAGCCGAGCCATTTTTGTCTGCATTAAAAGCTTTTGGATATTGAAGTACAACACCTTTTTTCCTTGTGAACAAGCTTGATGACCTAAGGCTGAAGCCAAAAAACTCTTTCCACATCCGGTAGCACCGGTTATCAAGATAGATTCTCCTTTGGATAAATAAGTTCCTTTGGTTAATTCGGTGATAAGACTTGTATTTATTCCTCTGGAAGCATCCAATTGAAGTTCTTCTATGCTGGACTGATATCGGAACTTGGCTGTTTTCTTAAGTCGTTCAAACCGGCGATTTATCCGGTCTTCTTTTTCGGCTTGCAATAGAACTTCAAGGCCTTCTTTAAGCGATAATTTATGATGTTGGCGCGTTTCTGTCATAGCCATCCAACTTTGATACATTCCGTGTAATCGTAGGTGCGACAGTTGATTTTTAATGGTTTTCATAAAAGTATATTATAATTATTGATTATTTGTATGCCTGTGCGCCTCGGATATTCGTGTGCTTAGGCAGTGGTTTAACAATGGGTTTTGGTGTGTTTTCAATCATATTATTTTCAATGAGTTGTTTCAAAAATTTATACGAGTAATGATGGTTTTCAATGGCAATTTCACAAGCTTTAATAAAAGTATCACGTGGGATTTTTCGAGATAAACTCAGGATGCCGTCACAAGTTCGATAGAGTTGCTCGGGGTATTTATTTTGTTTGAATAAGCTGTTGGTAAATTGATATAATACTTCAGAATGATTGTTTGCTCTTTGAAGATAATAACTCGGGCTTCGGTCTTTATAAAACTGATGATGCGAACACAGATGCTCTTTCTTAGTGGTGTAACCACCTTTTCTAAAACTTCTCGGATGAATAGCTATTTGCTGCCCCTCACAATATATCTTTACTAAACTTCGGGTATAAATAACTTTTGCCTTTTTACCGATATATGTAAATGGAACGCTGTAGTGGTGCTTGTCCTGACTGAGATAGATGTGATTGTTCTTGGCTATTTTATGCTCTCTATAGTATTTAATTTCAAAGGATTCTACAGGAAGTTTAAGAAGATGCTTTTTCTCATCGGCCAGGAATTTCTCTTCCCGGCAATAATCTTTTTGCTGCATCCGGGTTTGATTGTGAAGTCTCATTTTCTCTTGAATAGCCTGATTTAAAGAATCGATATCGAAGAATTGAACATTCCGAAGTTTGGCATAAACTCGACTGTAAACCATTTTAACTTGGTTCTCAACCAAGGCTTTGTCTTTAGGACGGTAGGGTCTGGTTGGGGTAACTGTAGTCCCGTAGTGATTGGCAAAATCCTCCAATGCGCGGTTTACATCAGGTTCATATCGGTTGGCTTTAACAATAGCCGACTTAAGATTATCGGTAACCAAGGTATGCGGAACTCCGCCCATATCATTTAAACAACATCCTAAAGCATATAGAAAATCCTCCAGTTTTTGACTCGGGACAGCCATAGCAAAACCGTAATCTGAATAAGGAAGGCACGCTATAAAAACCTGAATAGGAACAAGTTCCCCGGTATGTTTATCAATATAAGATAGCTTTTTTCCGGCAAAGTCAATAAAAAGCTTATCGCCCGGATGATGGTTTAAAACCATTGAAGGTTTACTGCTTTTTAGATGCTGCTGAAGATGATAGCAAAACTGAGAATAACTATAAGGATTGGATTGACCTGAAGAATATTCTTCATAAAGCACCATTCGCGTTACGCCAACTTTTTTAAGCTCTTTGGCATAATATTTTAATTGGTTTTTAAGTAGTTCATAACGCTCGTCTTTATACGAGGGATTCCCTGAAAACAGTTTCTTTTCTAAAATTGGATCTTCTAGCTTTAGAAGTTCCGGAATGGAAATGCTACTAGCTGCCACTTTCCGAAGATAGTCCTTGACAGTATTTTTGCTTATTTGCAGGTTGCGGGCAATGGTCTTTATACCTATGCCTTTATAATGCATACGAAGTATTTGTTTTACTTGACTCATAGGTTTTGGTTTTCCGGCCATGTTCTTATTCTTTGGTTTGCACCAAACCTACCTAATGGCAGGTAAGAAAACCTAAAAATCATTACCTAGAAGGGGGTCAGTTTGTTCCGGAATCTTCCCTCCAAAACGACAATTAAAGGGGTCAGCTTAGTCCGGAATAACTTCCTTTCAAGAATAAATATTCTACTTACAGGGGGTCAGCATCCGCCGGAATGACAGTGCTTAAATTTTATGTCCATAGAGGGGTCAGCTTGCTCCGGATTATCCAAATTGTTACAGTTTTATTCTCATTATCTATGACAGGTTCTCCACTTCTTCCATCTGGATCAATGAAATTAATTGAATTTTGAAACGTATAAGCAAAAGGACTCCAAGAAGGATACTTTTCCCATAACGGATCCACACTAATCCACAAACTCCACTTCGGATCATAATACCGCGCCCCATAATAATAATTCCCGGTCTCCGCATCCAGTTCCTTAGCGTTAAACTTAAACGGAGAGTTATAACTGTTTAAATGTTCCTCCACCAATGTTTCGCCAAACGGCAAATACTCCATATGTTGGTTAATTTCACCATCCAGATTGGTAATGTATGAAGAAGAACCAAGATGGTCGGGGTGGTACCAGAAGGGGGCGTACGCACCTGGAATGGGAGAGACGTCGCAGGCCAATATCATTCTTGTCTCGTAATAAAAAGGTTGCGGCAGCGTAATACCCTTGTCAAAAGCAGCGTAGGTCGTCTCCAAAATCTCACTCGCAATATCCACTTTTTCGTT
>DATGSA010000203.1:0-9138 GCA_035303085.1 Flavobacteriaceae bacterium | reverse complement strand
AAGCACTTTATAGCTTGCGATACGGGTTTTTTATAACGTTTATAGCTGCCGCAAAAATGGCTTTGCTAAAAAAAGATTTTAGCTCATTCAAGGAATATATGAAAGGCTATTTCTTAGGAAAAAGAAAAAAAATCCCTTTTTTAGTTTCTAAAGAAGAAGGAAAATGGATTAAGAAATATCGTTGGAAAAACATGTTCAAAAAAATATTCCAATAAATCTGTTCTTCCTCCTGTTTTTTAATGAATATACTTCTGAAATATCTGAAAGCAACTATCAGATGGAAATTTTAATTAAAAATAATTTTAAATCTTCAAGCTGAGGGAGTATCTTTATTTGTAAATTTAAATGGTGAAAACCAATTGTTTGTTCGAGTGAATTTTTTGGAACGCAGTGGAAAAAATTTGTATCGAGAACAGGATTGAAAAGAAAAACTATTCGATAAAAACTTAAAGTTTCCAAAAAGTTATTTGAAGTGACATGGGTGATTTAAAGTAAAGCCAATGGCAACTCCCAAAGACAACATTACTTATCGACTTGAATCTATCTTTTCATCTATAAATCACTATGGATTCCTTAATCATTAATCGATCACTTCATACAAAACCTCTCCTGTTGAAGCACTTGGAAAACTAATCCCTAATAGAGCAGAAATTGTTGGTGCGATATCAATAATTTCAGCATACTTACCGGATTGCCCTTTATTGATTCCCTTCCCATAAAAAATCATAGGAACATGAGCATCATACGAATAAGGACTTCCGTGAGTTGAACCATATCTGGGATAGCTGATCACAGAAGGCTCTAAAACATAAGCTACATCACCACTTCTTTTAGCATTAAATCCGTCTTTCACCCTTTCGCCAATCATATCTGTAAAGGAAGAATTTTCCAACATATGTCGAGTATAAACTTTGGCTATTTTGGGATATTCCAACAGGAAATTATATAGATCATCTTCAAGTTCTTTTCGGTTTATATCTTTTCGCTTTAATTCTTCATAATTAAAAAACACTTGAAAATTACTTACTGCTGCAATAATACTATCCGACTGATATTTCTCTTCCGTATATGTTCTTAAAGCCGCCCGCAATTCCTTATTGCTAAAATAACCTCCGGAAATATTTTTAGATTGTAAATAGGAAGGAACGTGGACTCCGGCGTGATCGGCGGTCAAAAATACTGTATAGTTTCCCTTTCCCACTTTTTCATCTAATCTTTTTAATAAACGGGCTATTTCTTGATCCAATCGCAAATAGTTGTCTTGGGTTTCTTTTGCATTAACCCCAAATTTATGTCCGATATAATCGGGACTTGAGTAGCTTATCGCCAATACATCGGTATATTGATCTTCACCGAGTTGCTCTCCATCGATTGCAGCCAAAGAAAAATCGGTAACTATACTATTTCCAAAAGGAGTATAAGCCAATATACCATATCCATATTTATCATCTTTCAAAGCTTCTAAATCATAAGGAAAAGTTTTTTGACCGGCCAAATCCCCTTCAAATTCGCTATCATCCGGACCACTTTCTATATAAGTTGAAATAGGATATAAAGTTTCCCAAGTATCTATATAGCTATCTATCTTTCCGGAATTATTAAAGTTTTCAACCCAATTGGGCAGTTCATCATTATAATATGAACTGGAAATAAAATTACCTTCATCATCATCTCCATAAAACCAATAAGCTGCATTGGCGGCATGTCCGGCAGGTAGTACAGCTCCCCTATCCTTTAAGGCAATTCCAATTGTTTTTCCTCTAAATTGTGTGGCCAATCTATTTTCGTCACCAAAAGTAGAGGCCAATAAATATTTAGGCGATCTCTTTCCCGCATCTCCTTCTGTTCCTAAAGATAACACGGTATCATTTTCAACAGGCACCACTTTTTCCCCAATAGATTTATCGTAAAAACTATTTCCAATCACTCCATGATTTCGGGGTGTAGTTCCGGTATAAATTGAAGCATGTCCCGGCGCAGTAAAGGTTGGCATATAATTATAATGTGCATTTTTCAAATTATATCCTGCTGTAACCATTCTTTTAAAGCCATCTTCTCCATATCTATCCCAAAACCTGATCAGATAATCATAACGCATTTGGTCAACTACAATACCGACAACCAGCTTGGGCTTAGTAAAAACCACGATAGAGTCTTCTTCCTCGGAATTATTTTCTTGCTGTACTACAGGTTGATTAGCCGCGCAAGAAGTCAGTAATAACTGAGTAAATAATAGTGAAATAAAAATACAAAAACTGAAATTTGTTTTAAACATGTTTGTCTGTATATTACGATAAATATTTTGTTCGAATATAAATAAAAATTGCCATCATGCTTCTGCGATTATTTTTAGTATTTTTGACCAATCTAATCTCATAAGATGAAATATCTGCATAACATAGGTCAGTATTTTATAATGATTAAGGAAGCCTTCTCCAGAATGACCAAAGGGTCAGTTCTTTATGAGCGTGTCTTAAACGAAATCGATGAGCTTATTATTGACTCATTAGGCATCGTATGCTTTCTTTCCTTCTTTATCGGAGGTGTACTGACCATTCAAACTTCTTTAAATCTAAGCAACCCCTTAATTCCGAAAAGCCTTATTGGGTATGCGACTAAACAGGGTATTATTTTAGAGTTTTCTCCTACACTTCTCTCTATCATTATGGCTGGTAAAGCCGGTTCTTATATCACTTCAAGTATTGGAACAATGCGTGTAACCGAGCAAATTGATGCTTTGGAAATCATGGGAATCAACTCTGTAAATTACTTGGTTTTCCCTAAAATAATCGCGATGCTTTTTTATCCTTTTTTAATTGCCATCTCAATGTTCGTTGGGATTTTAGGTGGTTATTTGACAGGAGAATTTGGCGGTTATGTTCTTGGTGATGATTTTATTGTCGGACTTCAAATGGATGTCGAAGCTTATCAGTTGTTTTATGCTTTTGTCAAAACCTTTGTCTTTGGACTCGTTTTAGCCACTCTTCCCTCCTTTTTTGGATATTACTTGAAAGGTGGATCTTTAGAAGTAGGAAAAGCAAGTACCTCTTCCTTTGTCTGGACCAGTATCGTATTAATTCTTATCAACTATATATTGACACAATTAATGCTTAGCTAATGATAAAAGTAGAGGGATTACATAAAAGCTTTGGTAACAATCAGGTTTTAAAAGGGGTAAGCACCGAATTTAATAAAGGAAAAACCAATTTGATTATCGGACAATCAGGTTCGGGAAAGACTGTTTTCCTAAAATGTATGCTGGGACTTATTAAGCCTGAAAAAGGTTCGGTAATGTATAACGAAATCGACTTTTTAAAAATGACTGAAGAAGAACAGCAAGTCTTTAGGCAACAATTAGGAATGGTTTTCCAAGGCAGTGCATTATTTGATACGATGAACGTAGGAGAAAATGTAATGTTCCCACTTCGCATGTTTTCCAATAAAACGCGAGAAGAACGGTTTGACAGAACGATTGAAGTTCTCAAACGCGTGGGTTTGGAAAATGTAGAAGATCGAATGCCTTCTGAAATCAGTGGAGGAATGCAAAAACGCGTGGCCATTGCTCGGGCAATTGTCAATAATCCGAAATATTTATTTTGTGATGAACCCAACTCCGGATTAGATCCAAAAAGTGCCATTATGATTGATAACCTCATTCAGGAAATCACCCACGAATATGAAATTACCACGGTGATTAACACCCACGATATGAACTCTGTCTTGGAAATTGGAGAAAACATTGTTTTTTTAAAATCCGGTACAATTAGATGGCGCGGCAACAACAAAGAACTATTCAAAACCGATAATGAAGCGATTGCGGAATATGTGTATTCTTCTGACTTGTTTAAAGAAGTGCGAGAAGCTCATTTGAAAATGAACAAGTAGAATTTCTTATTTCACCCTTTATCTTCTCCAAATTTTTCTTGAACTTTACTGCGAATCTCTTTGATTTTCTGTTCTTCCGATTTCGGATAAATCATTAAAATGCCTTCATTTTCCACTACAATATAATCGTTTAACCCTTTGAGGACAACAATCTTATCCTTAGCCGTATGAATTATATTGCGATGGGAGTTTTCTTGATAGGTTGCTGAGTTAATCACGACGTTTTCATTGAGGTCCTTCGGCATTTTCTGATATAACGACCCCCAAGACCCCAAGTCATCCCAGTCAAAAGAAACCGGCAATATTTTTACATTGGTCGCTTTCTCCATTATTCCGTAGTCAATGGAGATGTTTCGGGCTTTTCCATATTCCTTATTTAAAAAAGTTTTTTCTTTTTCCGTATTCAAAGACTCAACACCTCGACTTAAAAGGAAATACACCTCCGGCAAATGTTTTTCAAAAGCATTGATTAAGTTTTGGGTATGGGCAATAAAAATACCGGCGTTCCACAAATAATTCCCGGCTTCTAAAAATTCTTTGGCGGTTTCATAATTCGGTTTTTCAGTAAATTTCGTCGCTTTTTTAACCCTATCGCTATCGTCCAAATCGTATTTTATATAACCATATCCGGTATGCGGAAAATTGGGTTGCACGCCCAAAGTCATAATGGTCTCTTCTTTTTCAACAGCCTCAAATGCGGTTTTTACATCTTTAGCAAATTCATCCTCATCTCCAATCCAGTGATCACTTGGAGCCACAATCATTTTACCGTTCGGATTTTCCTTTTGTATTTTTAAAGCAGACAACAAAATACAAGGTGCGGTATTTCGCAGAGCCGGTTCCAGTACAATTTGTCGATCTGTGATGTCCGGTAATTCTTGCTTCACTAACTCTTCATAAGAATCATTGGTCAGGATGAATATATTTTGCTCCGGGATTATTTTAGACAGCCGATTATAAGTAGTCTGAATCAAAGTCTCTCCGGTTCCCAATAAATCCAGAAACTGTTTGGGCATATTTTTCGTACTCAAAGGCCAAAAGCGAGAGCCAACTCCCCCCGCCATAATTACCGCATAATAATCCGTATTCATAAAATTGTCTTTTTAATTATTGCCTTTTTATAGTTAAGGCGTTTTTAAGAGTTCCACCTGAGCATTGGGTTGAAAAACATAAACTCTACCGGTTGCCAACTCCTGACATTCATATCTTTTCACTCGTTTACGACCTTTTAAAAATATTTTCCCGTTATAAATTCGAAACGTACTTCCTTCCGGAATTTCAAATATATAATTTTTATCATTTTTTGGGTCATAACTTCTCAAAGCAATCGACAAATGTGCATCGGTATCGCTACTGGCTTTGGGATTTTTAAAATGTCTCGCCAAAAGAGGCAGTAAATCTGATGGGAAAATCGACGGCGTTATAAAAGGCAACATCAGGTGCTGAAAAGTGTGTTTCCATTCTTTTCCATGAGGTTTGATGTGTTTTCCATACTCTTGAAAAGCCAACAGATGGGCTATCTCATGAACCAAGGTTATTAAAAATCTGTATTTATTAAGATTGCAATTTACAGTGATTTGGGGTTGCCCATTTGATAATCTCCGGTAATCACCATGCCTAGTCTTTCGCTCGTTTACGATTTTAAGATAAACGCCGTGTTCTTTGATCAATTCAAAAATTGGATCAATCGCTTGCTCGGGAAGATATTTAGCCAGGGTGTTTTTCATAATTCTCGTCTGACAATATTACGCAAAACCACGGTAATAATCAAACCAATCGCTCCTTCACTTATCAAATCTCCTGATCAACAATAGGTTTCTATGGCGTAGAATTGGAAACTTGCAGTACTTTTCCGTTGAAAACCTTGTTTGCTTCTAAAGCGAAGTTGGCAATATAGGAAGCCATTTCTTTGGGTTGTAAGCTGGCCTCTGCTCCCGGAAAGGCTTCTTCAAACATTTGCGTTTGAACAGCTCCCAAAGCCAATGCATTAAAAATCGGACCGGTTTCTTTATATTCTTCCGCTAAAACTTCCATCAAGTTAATCACCGCCGCTTTACTTGAACTGTAAGCCGTCAATTCAGGAAACTTCACGCTGCCTTGAATTCCGCCCATACTGCTAATGGCTACTATATGCGTCTCTTTTTTTGCCAGTGGCAGTAATTCCTGCGTCAAACCATAAACACCAAATACATTGGTTTCATAGACGATTCTTAACTTCTCCTGACTTATCTTTTCAAAATCATTTTTTAGGAAAGCCCCTGCATTGTGAATCAACACATCAAAAGTATGCCAGTTTGCTTTTACAAAACCTTTTACTTCCTTACGGTTTTCTTCCTTCGTGATATCAAAACGCAGAGCAATGACATTCTCTAAACCCAAAGCTTCAACCGGTTTTTTATTTCGTGACAGTGACAATATTTGATGTCCTTCTGCTGCCAATAGCTTAACCAATTCAAACCCAATCCCACGACTGGTCCCGGTGATGATAATTTTCTTTTTCATGGTGAATTAATTTATTATATCGAGAAATTCTTCTTTAATATTAAACAAAGCTTCCATCCTTAAAAATGGAGGGGAAAAATAACTGAAACGAGGTTTTAGCTATTTTGAGGGCGATTGTAACTTTTAATGTGCCTTTAAACTTTTCCAAGGACAAGGGAAGATTCGAGAACTTTGAAAAAGTTTCCGCTCAGCTTTGTGCAATTCTTTACGTACTCCGTGGTTTCCCTTTTTGCAAAATCACAAAGTTATCCTGAATAATCTATTCCAAAACCGAATAATCCCCAATACTGATTTCTTTAAACTCGCCATTATATTTAGCGTGGTTTCCAATCATGGCATTGTCCAACTTGGCGTTTAAAACTTCGCTGTTGGTTTGAATCAGCGTATTTTTCAATTCAGCATTAGAAATTTTGGTGTTATCTCCAATCGATACATTCGGACCGACAGTACTATTCTCCAAAACCACATTTTCTCCGATATAACACGGTGGAATAATTTTTGAATTTTCTAACTCAACCGTATCAGAAACCAAGTCTTCTCCATCTTCATGTAAGAAATTCAACATCCGACCATTGGTCTCTACCGCGACATTTTTATTGCCACAATCCATCCAAGCATCTACTTTTCCGGGTTTAAAGACAAGGCCTTTCTCCCACATTTTTTTGATGCCGTCGTTGATCTGGTACTCTCCGCCGTGCATCAAGTTTTCGTCCAATACTTCTTGCAGCTGCTCTTTGAGAATGCCCACATCTTTGAAATAATAAATTCCGATGACCGCCAAATCCGATACTTTCTCTGTTGGTTTTTCTACCAGGTCTGTAATTTCTCCATCTTCATTTAACTTGACTACCCCAAAAGCTTCGGGATTATCAACTTGCTTGACCCACATCACGCCATCGACAGAAGTGTCCAGCGTAAAATCAGCTTTAAAAAGTGTATCGGCATAAGCCACTACCGCGGGTCCTTCCAGAGAATCTTGCGCACACATAATAGCGTGTCCGGTCCCCAAGGGTTTATCTTGAATATAAATACTTCCTTTAGCACCCAGGTTTTCAGCGATTTCCTTTAAATCTTTCTCTACTTGTTCTCCAAAGTCTTCACCGATGATGAAGGCAATTTCAGTGACTTTTTCCTCCAAAACTTTAGCGATATCCTCCACCAACCGATGCACGATAGGTTTTCCGGCAATCGGGATTAAAGGTTTCGGAACAGTTAAAGTATGCGGACGCAGTCGAGACCCTCGCCCGGCCATAGGAACAATTATTTTCATAGTCAGTTAGTTTTTATCTGTAAAAAATTTGCGCAAAGATATAAAAAGTATTCTTAGTGCTTCCCGGTACTGCCAAATCCTCCCGCACCGCGTTCAGATTCTTCGAGGCTGGATACTTCTTGCCACTTGACTTGTTCGTGTTTCGCAATCACCATTTGCGCAATGCGCTCGCCATCTTTGATGATAAAATCTTCTTTGGACAAATTAACTAAAATCACTCCAATTTCTCCGCGATAGTCCGCATCGATGGTTCCCGGCGCATTCAAAACCGTAATCCCGTTTTTAGCAGCCAAACCACTCCGCGGGCGAACTTGCGCTTCATAACCGATCGGCAACTCGATAAAAATTCCGGTTTTTACAATAGCACGATCCATCGGCTTTAAAGTGATTTCCTCTTCCAAATTTGCACGCAAATCCATTCCGGCAGAAGCTTCGGTTGAATAATGCGGTAAAGCATGAGATGACTTATTGACGATTTTTACTTTCATAATATTTAAAGATTTTAAACTTTGTTCGGCAAATATATTGAATTCGAAGCATGCACCCGAACATTACGATAAAAACTAATTTCATGGAAATGTTGGATAAAACCTAAGCGCGGTCTTCTTACGCCGTGTTTTTAATTTCTACAAATAAATCATCAATTTGAACCGATAAAAAATCAGGAAATGTTTGATCGTAATTTTCAACCAAAGCAGTAAACATTATTTTAGGAAATTTTAATCCTTCCTTCCTTAAATCATTAATTCCTTCAACCCTTGAATCATTAACTCTCCTTCACCACCTTCAAACTCTCCACATTTCCCGTTTGATCTCGCACGCGTAAAAAATACAACCCATTATCAATACCTGAAAGATCTATTTGTTTATCAATTAATTTTCCTTGCCTTACGATTCTGCCCTGTAAGTCATAGAGTTGATAGCTTTCCAAACCGGTTTCACTTTGCAGATTCAATACTCCCGTTGTAGGGTTAGGATAAATTTTTACAGTTTGCAAGTTTTCGGAGTTCACCCCCATTTCTTCTCCAGTGTGGTATTTGGCGATAAAAAAATCGCTGTCCACGGCGTTGTTGTGGATATGCAGATCGGTGTCGTAAAACAGATCACTGCCAAAATAACCGCCAACCACCAAATCGCCGTTGTAGTCCATAGCCATAGCCATTATGGCGTCTTGAGAAGGAGTAGTTGCATTACCGTTGATGACCTCTTGGGCTTCTCCGGTTTGGGCATCAAAACGCATAATCTGTATATCGGGGACCAGGCCCTGGCCTGACGGACCGGTTATCTCAACATCGTCCCATGTATTATGTAACATTCCTAAGCCGAGATAGACATCGTCGCCATTGATGACAATGCTTTGTCCATTAAACGGAGAATAACGTATAGCATTAGTACCCCAAATTAAGTTACCGTCTGAATCCAGTTTAATTAAAAATGGGTTTTGAATAGTAAAGTTATCTCCCATTTCAAAAACATACCCG
>DATGSA010000202.1:0-7263 GCA_035303085.1 Flavobacteriaceae bacterium | reverse complement strand
AAAGGTTTGATGCAGGTGTTGTTGACCGGGGAGAAGCGGTTGATTGAGAATTGATTGTTTATATTTGAATAAATTCAACAAAAATTAATTTAAAAAATCAGTTAACAATAATTTTAAAAGATGAAGTGCATCCTATATCTGTTTTTTGTAATCGGAGTTTTTTTAACCTCCATCAATTCTTTACCCGCACAAATCGTGAAGAGTAAGGATGGGGTGGTGTTAGGCGAAAAGGCTGATTTTATTGAAGGATGTCTTGACGGAGCAAAAAAAATAATAGATGGGGAAATTGCGATAGCTGATTTGGTTTTAAATGTAGAGGATTATTGTTTTTGTATGACAGAGGTTTTTAGCAATATCAATAGTTGGGAGTTTGAAGAAGCTATTAGAACCGATAACCTAATGGGACTGCTGACCAAAAGGGAAAATATAACCCTTATGTTGGATTGTGCCGAATCGTTAGAAGTGAATGAGGAAAATCTAAATATGAATTTTAAGTTTTCGGAGCTTAATGAGACAGAAAAAAGGATATTTTTAGTTGGTTGTGTGAGGGACATAAAAGAGATTGCCGCAGAAGATGAGGTTATGGCAAGGTTGATGGAAGAAGATGATGTTGCTATGAGAATATGCAATTGTACACTTGAAAATCTCGCTCAAGGCGATTTTAGTACTTTTGATCTGCTGGAAGAAGATATACTATACGATCCGATATTTATTGAGGCGATAAGCCCATGCTTCTATGATGTCTTTAGTGAGTTTATAGACTTTGATTTGGAAAATTCTGAAAATGATATTATAGGAAGCCTGACGAAAAGTGAAGTTCCCTTGATTGAAGAAGGTTTAACCGGGGAATACTTGGTGAAATTAAACTTAGGAGGAAAAATAAAGTATTTCATTTTAGATACAGGCGCCACCGATATGGTTATAAGTCGAGAGTTAGAACGAGAACTTCTGATTAACGGCACTTTGAATGAGTCAAACTATGTAGATAAAGCGGAGTATTTATTGGCGGATAATAGTATTGTAAAAGCAAATGTAATTTTATTAGACAATATTCAAATCGGTGACTATACCGTAAATAATGTAACCATAGCAGTGATAGATGAAGGGAGTTTATTGTTGGGAAAAAGTTTTCTCGATAAATTCAAAGACTGGAGCATTAATAAATATTCCAAGCTATTAATCCTTTATAAGGAATAAAAATATCTTCTATAAGCAGTTGGTTTTGTTGATGGAAAAGATGGGGTTGATTGGGGATTGAAAGAAAATACTTTATAAAGAAAAGTTAGTGAAGTTAGGCTTCTGGAAATTAAAAGAATAAACTGTGAGATAAACTGTGAGATGAATTATAGACTTCGAGCATTTTAGCGTATTAAGCAAGTTTTAAATTCCAGATCAAAGATTGATACAGGTGTTGTTGATGGGAAATAAGCGGTTGATTTAAAAAAAGAAAACAAGAAAGAATAATTTAATTATGAGTTGGTTGAGAGATGATAGCGAAGTTTTTAATAATGAATTTGACCTGACAGAGCGGAGCTTGGATGAGATTGAGGTCAAAGAAACAAGGGAGCGAGATAACTGTTTTGTGTGGGATAAAGTCAAGAGCGAAACAGCTTATAATTGTTTTATTTTGGACAAGAATAGCCAATCAAAAATTATTTGTGAAATTTCATTTCATAAATCCAGCGATACGGGAAAGTATTTGCCAAGGCCAATTTTTAAAAGGCTTTCCTTGGATGGAGATATTCGTAAGACTAAATCGGAGGATAAGGTAATAATAAACCTATCGACTTCGGAGAAGGCTAAGCAGTATTGGAAGCTAATCGGATTTCTTTTTAAATACAAAGACTTAGTTGATTTAGATGAATTTGAAAGGTCTTATGAGGTGTTTTCCTTGGATAAATATATGGTTCAATTTAAAAACAAATCAGAACAAGATCAGGTCGAAGAGTTGAAAGAATTGGTTAGGGTTGGAGACATCACTTCCTCCGGAATAAAATCACTAACTTTTGAAAATAGGAAAAAGAATTTAAGAGCTTTTTTTATTTTATTGAGAAATGATAAGATTGATGGAAAAGAAGCTCAAGAATATTATAGAGAGAAATATGACGTGTCACAAGGAAAGGAGAGTATTTGGCATCATTTTCTTAAAATGAATGATTGGATTTTAGGGCTTAATGCAGATATCCGTTTTATGAAAGAATTCTTGGATGAACAAAAGGTCGGGTCGGAAGATTCGAAAGGAAAGGGCAGTCCCAAAACTGATTTGCTTGGTGTGTCAGACTTCACAACTTTAATCGAATTAAAACATCCAGACACAAAGATATTTAAGAAAATAAAGAGTAAGGGACGAGCCAATACATGGGATTTCACAAGTGATTTTTTTGAAGGAGTTAGCCAATGTTTAGGTCAAAAATTTGAACTCGAAAAAGCATATGAAAGTAAGAAGTTTGTAGATGAGAATGGCAAAAGATTGGATAAATCAGTAGTTCAAACAATTGATCCTAAGGGTGTTTTTATTGTAGGAAACAAGAAAGAAGAGTTTCCTACAAAGGATAGAAATGATGATAATCTAAGAAAGAATGAAACCTTACAGAGAATCCGGAGAAATAACAGGAATATTGATATTATCACATATGACGAATTATTTGAAAGAGCTTATCATATTGTCTATTCAAGGAAATTGGAGGGAAATTGGTATTGGAAGGAAGAGAAGGATTTATTTGATTAATTTAGAAAGAATAAATTAAAGGAGTTTAAAGCGGGTGTTATTGATGAGGAAAAGAAATTGTATCGAACATTATATCACCGATAAATAGATTATTTGCCAATAGGAATAGAAAGTTTTAAAGTGGTCGAATTCGACCACTTTAGCACATAAGCAAGTTTTGAGTGAATTTAAGCAAGATGTTGTTTTGTCGTTAAGTGTTTGAAATATAGTTGTTTGTAGGAGGTAAGCAAGGTTAATGCTTCCATAAGCAAGATTTTAAGCAAGTTAACGAAACCGAGAAAAGTTAACACAGGTATGAGCTATGGTAAAGAAATGAAGAAAGGTTAACATAGGTCGTAATTAACATATAGAAAAGAGGAATAAGCAAACAAAATAAAGTATGATTTTCCAAGAAGACTACAGTTCTCAACTCCCGGCGTTACGGACGTTGATTAATTTGGGTTATCAATATCTATCACAGCAAGAAGTGATGGAACAGCGCTATAACCGAACCAGCAATGTACTTTTAGAACCGATTTTAAAAGAACAGTTGGCGAAGATTAATGAAATCCGTGTGTCTTCTTCACAAACCGAAAAATTCACCCAAAGCAATATCGATGAAGCCGTCTTAAAACTAAAGGAAATTCCTTTGGAGCAAGGTTATTTAATGGCCACGAAACATATCTACGAACTGCTTACTTTAGGGACCACCTTAGACCAAACTATTGAAGGCAACCGAAGGGAATACACCTTGCAGTTCATCGATTGGAAAACACCCAAAAACAACGTGTTTCACTTGGCAGAGGAATTCAATGTCATCACCACCGATGGGAAATCAGAATTACGCCCGGATATTGTGTTGTTCGTCAATGGCATCCCACTATCGGTTATCGAGTGTAAACGGGAAGATATGGACAATCCGATTAAACAAGCTATCTCGCAACACTATCGCAATCAACAGGAAGATAAAATCCGCAAACTCTATGTGTACTCTCAAATACTGTTGAGTTGTGCAGTGAGCGAAGCCAAATACGGAACCAACTCAACACCCGAAGACTTTTGGAGTACTTGGAAAGAAAAGGAAATTGAACCCGAAAAAATTAAGGAGATAAAAAATAAAGTTCCTGCGGAGGAAACCAGAAAAAAGATAATGGCAAGACGCCAATCGTCGGAGTTTTTCGGAAAGGAGCAAGCAGAGACCATTCACAATCGCTTAACCAAAGAATTCACTGCTACTGCGCAAGATATTTTACTCATTTCCGTAGCAAGTCCACAGCGACTTTTGGACCTGTCGGTTAATTTTATACTGTATGACAAAGGCGACAAGAAAATCGCGCGCTACCAACAATATTTCGCCGTAAAAAATGCGATGAATCAGATCACCGGCTTGCATTCCAATCCCAGACCGGGCGGTGTGATTTGGCATACCCAAGGAAGTGGTAAATCCTTAACGATGGCACTAATGGCCGAAGCTATTGCAAAAGATAAAACCATAAAAAATCCGAAAATCATTTTGGTTACCGACCGAACAGATTTGGATAAACAAATCACCGGAACGTTTCAAAATATCGGTTTAGAAGTCTTGAATGCCCGAACCGGAAAACATTTGATAGAAGTTTTAAACAGCAATACCGATGCAGTAATCACCACGATTATCAACAAATTTGAAACCGCGGTAAAAGGCATTAAAGAACCTTTGCAAAGCAACAATATATTTGTGTTGATAGATGAAGGTCACCGCACGCAACACGGAACTTTCAATATCAATATGCAAAAAACAATGCCCAATGCGTGTTATATTGCTTTTACAGGAACGCCGTTGTTTAAGAAAGACAAAAACACCCTGCAACGTTTCGGTACGATGATCGACCAATACACCGTAAAGCAAGCCGTTGAAGATGGCGCTGTGTTGCCTTTAGTCTATGAAGGCAGGTTTACCGAGCAAGAAGTCAATAAAGAAGTAATCGACAATTACTTCAGTATGGTTGCCGAAGATTTAACCGAATATGAAAAGGCAGATTTAAAACAGAAATTTTCACAGCGCAGTCATATTGCCGATGCCGATCAGAATATCTATTCGATAGCGTGGGATATTGCGAAGCATTATCAGAAGAATTTTCAAGGAACCGGTTTAAAAGGGCAAGTGGTTTGTAGTTCTAAGCGAACGGCCGTCAAGTATTTTGACTATTTGCAACAAATCGGAAAGGTAAGTGTGGCGTTGATTATGTCGCCCCCTGATGATAGGGAAGGAGAAGATTCTGCTTATACGGGCACATCTGATAAAGTGAAAAAGTTTTGGGAAGCGATGATGGATCAGCACGGAAATTCAGTGCGCTATGAAGAAAATATTATTTCAAAATTCAAACACGATCAACACCCCGAGCTAATAATTGTGGTCGATAAACTTTTAACGGGATTCGATGCGCCAAGAAATACGGTTTTATATTTGACCAGAAAACTGCGTAACCATACGCTTTTACAAGCAATAGCACGGGTAAACCGATTGTATGCCGATAAAGATTATGGATATATTATAGACTATGCCGGAGTGGTAGAGGAACTCGATGATGCGCTACTCACGTACTCCGATATGGAGCAATTTGATGAAAAAGATTTGGAAGGCACGCTGACCAGTATTCAAGAGGAAATCCATAAGTTGGATCCTGCCCACCAAGACTTGCTCGACATCTTTAAAGCGGTGAAGAACAAAGATGATATAGAGCTTTACCAACAAACCCTTAGAGAGAAAGACGTAAGAGATGATTTTTATAAGCGATTAGCCAATTATGCGCGAATTTTAAAGTTAGCCCTCTCATCGATTGATTTCCACAAGCAAACAAAGGACAAGAAAATTGAACAATACAAAGCGGATTTAAAGTTCTTTATGAACCTGCGTACAGCGGTGGCCAAAAGGTTTTCTGACAAAGTAGATTACAAAGAATACGAAGGACAGATTCAAAAACTGGTCGATCAACACATCACCACACAAGGCGTAGAAAAGTTAACCGAGTTGGTCAATATTTTTGATGAAGAAGCTTTTCAGGAAGAAGTAGAAAAAACAGTGGGAGAAGCTGCCAAAGCCGATAAAATTGCATCAAGAACCTCCAAACACATCAGTGAGAAAATGGAGGAAGATCCGGTGTTTTACAGGAAATTCTCACAGATGATTCAGCAGACGATCAATGATTTCTATAACCAACGTATTTCAGAATTGGAATATCTAAAGCGAATCAAAGATTACAATGAAAAAGTATTAAGTAAAACAGATAGTGAAATTCCTGAGAAAATCCGCCACAATCCCACTGCCAGTGCTTACTATGGAACGGTGCAGACGTTTATAAAAGATAAGAACATCAATACTTCGCAATACGAGGATTTGCTGGTGAATGCTTCTCTGCAAATCGAAGAGATTATCGGTTCCCGAAAAGTAGTGAATTGGCGCAACAATCAAGATATCTTAAAGAAGATGGTGCTAAATGTCGGTGATTATATCTATGACGAAATAGGCGAAGAAATCGGAATAAAGATAAACTTTAGCGAGATCGATCAAATAGCCGAGGAAATTGTGAATACAGCAAAAGCGAGGGAATAATGGAATAGAACGCAGATGACGCAGATTGAGCAGATTGTCGCAGATAAGGTATCCGTGTCATATGTTATATTGAGCAAAGTCGAAATGCGCGATCCATAAAACCATAAAACATGAGTTTTGGCAAAGTATAATACAGATTAGGCGGAATATCACAAGCGAAGTATTCAGAAAATTATGTTATATTTATATTATCTATCACATTGAACGAAGTCGAAAGGCATGTTCCATAAAACCAAAAAAATGAAACATTCTGATATAACAGATAAAATAATCAAAGCGTTCTATAAAGTTTATAATACATTAGGGTATGGATTTTTAGAAAAAGTATATGAAAACGCAATGTTTGTCGAACTACGAAAAATGGGTTGTTTTGTTGAACGTCAAAAACGAATAAAGGTTTTTTATGAAGAAACTCAAGTGGGTGATTATTTTGCTGACTTAACAGTAAACAAGTGTGTTATTGTTGAAATAAAGGCGGCAGAAGCCTTGAGTAAAGAAAATGAATATCAATTAATAAATTATTTAAAAGCAACAGGAATAGAAGTTGGATTACTTTTAAATTTTGGTAAAACTCCTGAATTTAGAAGAAAAATATTTAGTAATAAGCAATAGATAGAACGCAGACTCGTATTGAGTTTTGTCGAGGTATAACGCAGTTGAGCGAATTGTGCAGATAAGTTATCCGTGAAGATCCGCAACATCCGTGTCATCCGCGTTCCATAACCATTAATATATTGAATCGAAAAAAGATAACATACGGAAGCACTACCATTGAATTCGAGCTCCTTTACACCAATCGGAAAACGTTGGGGATTACGGTAAACCCTGACTTATCCGTTCAGGTAAAAGCCCCGATGGATTCCAGTCGGGAAAGAATATTTCAGAAAGTAGAAAAACGCGCTTCTTGGATAATGGAGCAAAAACGCTATTTCTTAGCCTTCGAACCCCGCAATATAGAATACCT
>DATGSA010000201.1:0-2679 GCA_035303085.1 Flavobacteriaceae bacterium | reverse complement strand
AAAGCATGAAATTTTAAAGACTCTGAAAAATCCTTCTCAAAATGGTATTGTCGCGTATTGGATTGGAAGAAAAAACCATTATATGGGTGAGGTTGTCAAGTATAGCGGTTGGCAAAACGATAAAGTAATTCGTTTATTTCACCGAGATAAATGTCGATACGAAGATAAATATCTTCACGAGAAAATAATAGCAGATGGTAAGGTTGGCTATTTAAAAAACAAATTAGATCACAACACCTATATTACTCTTGATAAACATTTAGAAAAGATGAATCGATATGCTTGGTTACAAGCCAAAGATTATGATAAAAAAACAGGAAGACTAACCGGCTATCATTTTGTCATCAAACCATTTTGGCGGTTTTTTAAACATTATATTGTTCAAGGCGGCTTTCGAGATGGGGTTGTCGGATTGACACTTTCTTCTGTATTGGCACATCGGGTATTTATGCGGTATGTGAAAATATGGTTGTTAAGAAGAAACAGAGAATAATTATTTCTCCCAGAATTTAATCTTTTTCTTAAGCCGTTTTTTCTTTCTGAACTTAATCCTGAACTTTTCGGTTTCTTCCCACATATCATTATAAACAGTTTGTTTATCTTTTTCAATCAACCTGGCGTATTCAACACTCATAGCATGAACCATATTCTTGTCCGGAGTCAATCTGGAGAAATTTTTAATTCGGGTTTCATAATCCATATAATCGTGAAATTTCATCCGGTTCAAATCGACTAAATAGAAATCAAAATCCTCTTTAGAATTGATGACAATCAACGTATTTCCGGGGGAATGATCTAAAAACTCAATACCGTTTTCGTGAAGTTTAAAAGTAAATCGCGTAAACTGCTTTAAAATTTCATAGCGATTGGGAAATGTAGAATCGTGAATAAGCTCTCGGTAAGTTAAATCGTATTTGAGATGATGACTGATATAATAACTTTTCCCAAAAAACAACCCCTTTTTATCTTCAAAATACGCAATCGGTTGTGGAGTAAGGATACCTTTTTCCAATAGTACAAACGCATACTCAAAAGATCGCTGAGCTTTCCCTTTTCTAATAAAACGATAAGCTATCTTATTGATTAAATTCGGAATTTTAAACGACTTTATAATAATCTGTTCTTCCCCCAAACGAAATAACTTTAATGTATTTCGATCTTGATCACCGTACTCTTGCCCCGATTGATCAAAATTGCTGACAAAGTCAGTGAGTTCCTTTTTGTGTTTTTTATATTCCGTGGAAATTTCTGCGTGCATGGTGACAAAAATACATATTTTTTCTATTTGACAAGAGTTTGGAGGATTAGAAGATAAAATAATTTCCACCTTTTATATATTTTAAATAAATACAAATTTATATATTCGAAAATGTTACTTTTGAAAAAATCTAAGCACCATCTGCATGAAAATTTCTGTTATTTTCACTACCTATAATCACCCTGTCTGGCTTGAAAAAGCTTTATGGGGATATACTGTTCAAAGTTTTAAAGATTTTGAAGTGATTGTTGCTGATGATGGTTCAGGACAAGAAACGGCTCAACTTATAAAGCGGATGCAAAAAGAAGTAAATTATCCAATTCAGCACGTTTGGCATGAAGATGATGGATTTAGAAAATGTGTAATTCTCAACAAAGCCATTGTTGCTTCACAAGGGGATTACCTGGTTTTTACTGATGGAGATTGTATTCCTCGTCCTGATTTTTTACAAACCCATTTTGATAAACGCCAACCCAATCAATTTTTATCCGGCGGGTTGATCAGACTTCCGATGGAGCTGAGTAAGAAAATCACAAAAAAAGACATTTTAGATCAAAAAATTTTCGATAGAAAATGGCTTGAAAAAAACGGTTTAAAAAAGAATTTCCTTAAAAACTTGAAATTGACCCAAAAAAATTCTACCGCTGGATTTATGAATAAAATTACTACTACTACTCCAAGCTGGAATGGGCATAATGCCAGCACTTGGAAAGAGTTGGTTTTAAAAGTAAACGGTTTTGATGAACGCATGCAATATGGCGGACAAGACCGAGAATTTGGAGAAAGATTGATCAACTTAGGGGTTAAACCAAAGCAAATCAGGTATAGCACTGTTTGTTTGCATTTAGATCATTCCAGAGGATATGCCAGAAAAGAAAGTATTGAGAAAAATAGGAATATCCGAAAACACACCCAAAAACATAAAATTCATTGGACGCCTTTCGGCATAGAAAAATCGGAATAAATTCTGATAATTACTGAATCTCATTTAATTAACCATGATTTTTTTACTTATGTTTTTAATGGAAAATACTTGGGTATAAAGATTAGCCTTAAAAAGGAGGAAAAAACAAATAATCCGCCGGTTCAGTTATTTCAGGGGTGGTTGTAACTGTTATGTTGCCTCCTGATTCAATTATAATCAAGTAACAGAGCAAACTTCCTATTTCAAAACAGCAGGGACCTTACCTGCTTGACAATCAAACAAGTTTGATTATCAAGCTGTCCTTTCCTTGAAAAGGAAAGGAGCTTTTGTTTGCTTTGTTATAGAAGCTTAATAGTGATAGACAAACTCCTTTCTAAGAAAATAAAAATAAATAAAACATAATAAAATGAAGAGTTTCCCTTGACTTACAGCCATTTAAACCCAAAAACAAAGCTCCCCTCCTTAAAAAAGGAGGGGACGAAATAACTAAACCACA
>DATGSA010000200.1:0-14519 GCA_035303085.1 Flavobacteriaceae bacterium | reverse complement strand
CGAATTAAAAATGGAGAAACCGCAGCCTTAATAACCGATGCCGGAACACCGGCCATCTCTGATCCTGGTTTTTTAATTACCAGAACTTGTATAGAAAATGGGGTTGAAGTAGATTGTCTGCCTGGGGCGACAGCTTTCATTCCTGCCTTGGTAAATAGTGGCTTGCCCAACGATAAATTTGTTTTTGAAGGATTCCTTCCCCCTAAAAAAGGTAGAAAGAAAAGACTTGCATTTTTGACTGAGGAAACACGAACAATGGTGATTTATGAATCTCCTTATAAGTTGAATAAAACTTTAAAGGATTTAATGGAATATTTAGGGGAAGAACGAAAAGCCTCTGTTTCAAGAGAAATTACTAAACTTCATGAAGAAACTATTCGTGGAAATTTAAAAGAAATTTTATCTCATTTTGAAACCCACAAACCCAAAGGGGAATTTGTGCTGGTCGTAGCGGGTTTTAATGAGGATAAATAAGGAGTGCATCAATGAGGTTTTTCAAACCAAACGTAACGCGGTATTTATAATCTTATCGGTCTCATGTTATGTATAATGATATGTCATTCCGACCTATGAACCGAAACCTTAATTAGAAACCCAAGGGGATGATTTGATGAACGTGATTTTTGTAGAAACAACCCCCAAAGAAACCCAGCGAGGTGATATTATTATAGCCAAAACCAACTAATAATGGAAATTATACGAAATTGCTGTTGTTGATTTTACAGGCTTTAGAGCGAAGCTTAAACATATATTTGGGATCTTTAAAGTATCAAAGTATTGCTGATATTGTAAAAGAACCTGAAATTCCTTATAGTCAGGAGTATGTAAGTTTGCTCGCAAGAGGTGGAAAAATAGATGCCTTTAAAGAAGGTGTAAATTGGTTGACGTCAAAGGAAGCTGTCCTTACCTATATAGCTAATAGGGAACGTAAAAGAGATTTAAATTAGCGGTTGTTATATAAAATAATAACCGCTTTTTAAATTAATTCATCCGAGCTCTATCTCGTTCTTCTTGCTTTCTTTTTTCTTCTTTTTTCTTGTCTCTTAGATATAGAAAGACCAAGAAAACCAACAAGAGGATAGCTAAAAGAAAGAACCAATTTGCGGAGATAAAATCTGACAAACTATAATTGCCAAATTTTTGATCAGGCTTAGCGTCTTTGGGAATAGGAAGCTCGCCGGGTTGTAAAACCAAGAAATTATTGAGTCTGAGATATAAAACAATTAAGCGCATGGCTTGAAGTTGGTTGTTGGTACATGCAACATACAATAAAAATAGGAAATAAATGCTGCATTTAAAGATTTATCTATACCTTTTATTTCATAGATTTGTAAACTTGTAATAATCGACAAACTTTTCTCTTTATGTTTTCAGAAATAACCAATAAGATTTTTCAAGAAGCCATCGAAAAATACCATGAGATTGGTAAAGTAGATCAAGAATTTCATAACCCGTATGATGCAGATGATCAATTAATTGAGCATTTGCTTTATCGCAAATGTTGGATCGACACAACGCAGTGGGATTATGAGGATCTTATTCGTGATCCGGATATCGATCCGGTGGCTGCTTTGGAACTCAAACGGAAAATTGATAAATCAAACCAAGATCGTACCGATACTGTAGAGTATATCGACAGTTATTTTCTCGAAAAATATAAAGAAGTAAAACCTAAGTCCGATGCCACAATCAACACCGAAAGTCCGGCATGGGGAATTGATCGATTATCAATTTTAAACTTGAAGGTTTATCATATGAGCAAAGAAGCCAATCGTGAAGATGCTTCGGAAAAACACCGTTTGAGCTGCCAGAAAAAATTGGAAGTATTAAAAGAACAAAGAGAAGACTTATCTAAAGCTATTGATCAGTTGCTTATAGATATCGAGAACGGAGATAAGTATATGAAAACATATAAGCAGATGAAAATGTATAACGATGACGAATTGAACCCTGTATTGCGTGCAAGGAACAAATAATTTGCCGACATTCGATATATCAATTTAAAATTTATTTAGAAAGAAAAACCATGAAACAATATCACGATCTTATCAAACATGTCTTAGAAAACGGAACCGATAGAGGAGATCGAACCGGAACGGGAACCAGAAGTGTTTTTGGTTATCAGATGCGTTTTGATTTGAGTGAAGGTTTTCCCTTAGTAACCACTAAAAAGATTCATCTAAAGTCTATTATTTATGAATTGCTCTGGTTTTTAAAAGGTGATACGAATATTGATTATCTAAAAGAAAATGGAGTCCGTATTTGGAATGCATGGGCTGACGAAAACGGTGATTTGGGGCCAGTTTACGGACATCAGTGGCGCAATTGGAATAGCGAAGGAATTGATCAGATTAAGGACGTTATTCACACTATAAAAACCAATCCGAACAGCCGAAGAATGATGGTTACTGCTTGGAATCCAAGTGTAATGCCTGACACGTCAGTTTCTTTTTCAGAAAATGTAACCAACGGAAAAGCTGCTTTACCACCTTGTCATGCTTTTTTTCAGTTTTATGTAAGTCCACCCAAAAAGGAAGATGAGAAGTCTCGATTGTCATTACAGCTCTATCAACGCAGTGCGGATATTTTCTTGGGGGTTCCTTTTAATATTGCGTCTTATGCGTTATTAACTATGATGGTTGCCCAGGTTTGTGATTTGGAACCCGGTGATTTTGTGCATACTTTTGGAGATGCGCATATTTATAAAAATCACTTTGATCAGATTAAACTTCAAATCTCAAGAGAGTTAAGACAGTTGCCAATTATAAAAATAAACCCGGAGGTTGATAATATCTTAGATTTTAGATATGAGGATTTCAGTTTGGAAGGTTATCATCCCCATCCGCATATCAAAGGTAAAGTAGCCGTTTAAATGCCGGTTTTATAGACTGAGTAAGTAAGCAGAACAAAATCAGTTGGTTGGAGTTCGATATTGGTGTAACTTTTCTAATTCATTTTGGATATGTTGTCTCCATTCAGCTTGTTTTTTGGGGCGGTTGCCATGATTTGTTTCTTGATCATAGGTTTCTTGCATTTCCCTGTTTTCCTGTTGTAAAATTCTGGTAACTTCATCTATTTTAGATCGAACCGCATTCAGTTTAAATTTATTTTCGGAGAAGAATTTTCTAAGCTTTCTGGCCATAATTTCCGTGATATCAAAGTGAATTTGCTCGTGTTTTAAAAGTTCCCGAGACTCTTTTCCTGATTTCACCCAAGAATAATTCGGATTAAAAACAGTATTAACCTCATACTTCAATTTGAGTTGGTTGTTTTTCCACTTCCAAGAATACTTCATTTTAATCCCCATATTAGAAGTTGCTTTGTGATGGGTATGAGTTTTGGGTTCCCCTTTAAAGTCTTCCCAACTCAATGGCCTTCCCCATGGAATTTCTTCCTTGTCTTGAGAAAAACTTATTACAGATACTAATAGTAATAGACTGGTGAGGTGCAGCTTATACTTAGTCATAAAAAAAATTAATTTCCTTTTCCATTTCCGGATGTAAACTTTGAAACACAGGACAATGAAAAGCGGTGTATTTTAAAATACTTTTAATTTTGTCGGGATAATTCTTAGGAAAATAAATCTCCACTTTTATTTTAGCAATGCGTCGCGGATTTAATGCCATGGTTTTGGTGATTTCCGCGATTGTCCCTTTCAGATCGATGTCTTTATCTTCAGCTTTAATCCCCATTGTAGTTAAGATGCAATTACCTAAAGCTGTAGCTACCGTATCAGTTGGAGAAAAAGCTTCTCCTTTTCCGTGATTATCTATTGGAGCATCCGTCAAATAATTACTTCCACTTTGAAGATGCGTGTTTTTCACTCTTAAATCTCCAAGATATTCGGCTTTTGAAGTCATAAGATGAATTTTTAAAATTAGTTGATTACTTTTAGCTGTAAATCGGTGTCAAATTGAATGAGATAAACCGCATTATTATAATACCCATTAATGGATTTAGGTAAATAGTGAAAACGGTTTTCTACATATTCCGTATAGCCTTCAACTTCGGTTGTCGCTTCAAAAATATCGTCATAAGCAGCTGAACGCAATATGGCATCGAGCGTGACATCAAATCCTCTAATCGCGTAAGAACTGGGAGAGATACCGTATTCTTCAACATACTTCTGGACAAAATTGTTGCTTTCAGTAGCGGTATCACTCCGATCTACTGAGGCATATGTGAAATTCAAATGGCTGAGGTATTCACTTTCCACCTCAGCTTGATTAATCTTGCTTAAATCAGAGGTGAAAACCCGTATTTCATAGCTGTTTCGAATGGCATTTAAATTAGAAATAGCATTGTTGATTGCACCGATATCACCTGTTTCGATGATTACCCAATTGGGTTTATTTTCATCTAAAACCTTGGTTAGATCTGATCTTTGAAGATATTCTTTTTTTGCTTGTTTAATTCTTCTCACAGAAGACAGGGACGAATTGAGATTGGATATATAAGCTTCGTGAGCCTCATCTGCTAAAATAAGTATGTTCTTACCTTCTTGATTGTTTTTTAAATATTCAGTTAACACCTGTCTTTTAGTCAAGCCCGAAGGTCGACTTTGAAAAATCCTATCACTTCCATTTAATTCCGCACTGGTTAGGGGACTAAAAATAGCTGTATTTGTCTGGCGCAAAGTTTTGGCTACTTGCTCAATGTGAGCCGGTAAAAGTGGACCAATCATAATCCTGGTGTCATCGAAATTATGCTGATTTAAAATTTGGTTAATTTTCTTAGAATTTCTTTGGGTATCGAAAGTTTGTGCTTCCACAGGTATTCCCATCCGTTGAACAGAATCTAAAGCCATTTTTATACCACTATATAAATCCAATGAAATCTGAAGATACGCATCTCTTCTTAAAACATCTTCTTCACTTTCCTCTTCTTCTAAATCTTCTAATTGTTTCAAATTAAAGGGTAAAAGGACAGCTAATTTTTGCTTTTTTGGAGAAATCAGATTTGTGCTTAAATCTATTTTAGTAAGCTCAAAATCTTCTGGTTTAACAACTGTTATTCCGATAGGAACCCTTAAATCCATTCCGGCTTGCAGTCCTAAATCTTTTAAAATCGGATTTAATTGCTCCAAAGAATCTCGGGAAATGTTCAATTTCTTTGTCAAACTATAAAAAGTTTCCTTAGGACGAACTTGGTAATAATCAAATTCAGATTCTTTTCCTTTTTTTACCGCAATAGGGTTTTTGACTTTTAAGAATTGACCAGGCTGAAGACCATTAATCAGCGGGTTGAGTTGTTCCAGTTCTTCTACACTCATCCCATAATGTTTAGAGATACCGTATTTGGTTTCTTTGGGCATCACAATATGAATCAGATTTTCAAAAGTAGAAGTTTGTACGGCCACATTAAAATCTTTTATTTCACTTTCATAAATAGGTATTTTGATGATGTCGTTTTCTCCAAGTTGTTCATCATATAAAAAAGGATTGTGTTTCTTGATATCTTCAACACTGATATTGTTACGTTTAGCAAGACTGTACAGGGTTTCTTTTGGTCTAACCCGATATTCCTTAAAGCGAACCATCGAAGCAGGAGGTGTTTCCCGGGTTGATTCGCTGGGAGGAAGTATAATTGTTTTGTTTGCTATATCACCTTCCTTTAAATCAGGATTGAGCTGTAATATAGAATTTTTGCTCACTTTAAATTTATCAGCAATTTCTGAAAGACTTTCTCCTTCTTCAATTCGATAGGTTTCATATTGAGCAAAAAGAATTCCTGACATAAAAAACATCAAGAGAAGTAAAAAAAAAGATTTTTTCATGGATTACTTATTGTTGTTGTCTTTATTAGAATGCAAAATTAACCTATAATTTGAGGAGTTACTACATTTCAGAAAAACTTATCATACTTAAAAAATATTGTTTTAAGGTTAGGGTCATAAAAACGCCTATATTTTAAACCTAATTTATTACCTCTTATTATATTACTGCCATTAATATTTTAAAAAATATTCTAACTTGAGATTATTTGAAGTCTAAAGTTGGATATATTTTTCAGATCGATATAATTTCTATTTATATATCTTATGAATTTTAGTAACCTAAGTTATTTTAATTATTAATTTTCTTGCTTATCTTTGACGAGATATGTGGAATGCTAAAACCATAGCCCTGTTTTTAATGCTGCTGTTTTGTAGCAAAGCTGTGATGTCCAATCAGGTTTTTGGAATATTGCTTTTTGGTGAGCGTATTGTTTTGACAAAAACTTATTGTGAAAACAGGAAAAAAGATAATCCAAACCAACATAATCATACAGATCAACAGCCGGTGACCCCGGCAGCGTCATGTTCTTCTGTTGTTTTTGTGATGCTTTATCCCGCAGATCAGCAAGTTAATGTTGAAATACCTCAAGTTTTTTCCAAGCAAAATTATTTTTATCTACACAAAGTTAAAAAATCAATTTATTTAGAGCTTCAATCACCGCCACCAAAACTGGTATAATTACAACCTTTATTTTAAATATGAAGTGGTTTTGAACAAGGAATTTGTAAATACCATTTTGGAATAATTGGTTGTCTTTCTCCTTATTATTCAAATTATATAATAACTTTACGGTCTATTTTTATAGACAAAATAAAAATTTAAAATATTTTTATCATGGAAATAAAAAAAATCAACACGAATTTTAAAAGCATTCTCCTTGCAGTTTTTGCAACTTTAATATTGGCAATTAATGCAAAAGGAGAACCGCTATATAAAGATCCTTATAAAGCGAGAGATTTGGTTTTAAAAAATCAAAACGGGGAAACTATGAATATGAACGAGCTTGAAGGTAAAGTAGTTTTCATTAATTTTTGGGCTACTTGGTGTCCTCCTTGTATTGCTGAAATGCCGAATATCAACAAGCTTTATCAACATTATGAAGATGATGAAGATGTAGTGTTTTTGATGATTTCGCTGGATAAAAGATTTGATACAGCTAAAAAATTCTTAGATAACAAAGGGTTTGCTTTTGATATTCAGGAACCTCAGGGAAGAATCCCCAGTGATTTTAAAACTCGAGGAATTCCTATTACCTACGTTTTAGGTAAAGATGGTGAAATCGAGTACACCAAAGTAGGAATGGGAAATTATAACACTAATAGGTTCAAAGCATTCCTAGAAACGCTCAAAGAAAAATAACCTTTTTAGAGAAACTGCTATAAAACTGTCTATGCGTAAAGTTTAGACAGTTTTTTATTTTCCGGTTATTTATTGATCTGACCTTCCTTAATTTGATACAAGTCTTTCAAATTCCTCCCCAATTCATCATAGTCTAACCCATAGCCTAAAACGAATTTATTGGGAATTTCTATTCCTATATAGTCAATTTTAAATTCTTTGTTATAAACTTCCGGTTTTATAAGCAAACTGGCTACTCTTATCGATTTTGGACGTTGGGTATTTTTGAAATATTCAAAAAGAGAAGCTACCGTATTTCCGGTGTCTACAATATCTTCCACTAAAATTATATGTCGGTTTTTCACGTCTTTTGTCAAATCCATTTTTTTATAAACTACTCCGGTAGATTGTGTTCCGGCGTAAGAACTCATCTGAAGAAAAGCGACTTCACAATCGCCGGGATAATACTTCATCAAATCTGAAAAAAACATAAAAACACCGTTTAAAACTCCTATAAATATCGGGGGGTCATCTTTGTAATCTTCGTGGATTTCTATCGCCATGCGTTTGGCTATTTCTTGAAGTTGCTTATCCTTGATATAAGGAATAAATTCTTTGCCATGTACTTGTATAGTTTTCAAAATATGAGGTTTTTAATTTGGGACTAAATTAATTTTAAAAATCAAATTGTAATTGAACGTACACTTCTTTTTGATCTTTTTCTTTTGCCGTATTAAAATTAGAAACAGATAAGCCTAATAGACGTACAGAATCTTTCATTTTATCTTGATAAAGTAAACCTTTGGCAAGTGCTAAAATAGTTCCTTTTGTCGATATAAATTTATCTACTGTTTTGCTTCGGGTTTGAATACTGAAATCGCTGTATTTAATTTTTAAAGTAAGGGTTTTTCCCTTGAGGTTGTTTTTAGCTAACCTTTGCTCAACAGAGTCTGCTATTTCTTTTAAGCGTTCAAACATAAATATTTCTGAGGAGATATTTTCTGAAAAAGTATGTTCTGCACTGAGGGATTTAGGAATTCGATGCGGCTGAACCGGACTTAAATCCACTCCTCGAGCCATATCATAATAATGTTCACCGGGTTTTCCAAAATGTTCTTTTAAAAAAGCTAAGGATTTTGTTTTTAAATCCTCTCCTGTGAAAATCCCTAAACTATACATTTTTTGTGTGGTGACTTTTCCTACTCCGTGAAATTTATAAATTTCTAAACCTTCAATAAAATCATTGATCTCTTCTGGAGTGATCGTGGTTTGTCCGTTGGGTTTATCGATGTCTGAAGCAATTTTAGCTAAAAACTTATTGATGGAAATTCCAGCTGATGCGGTTAATCCTGTTTTGTCAGAAATTTCCTGTCTGATTTGTCGAGCGATTAAAGTTGCACTGGGATTTCCTTTTTTGTTTTGGGTAACATCCAAATAAGCTTCATCTAATGATAAGGGTTCAACTAAATCTGTGTATTCATAAAATATCCGTCGGATTTGCCGAGATACTTGACGGTATTTTTCAAAATTGGGCGGGACAAAAATGAGGTCAGGGCAGCGGCGTTTTGCTACTTTGCTGCTCATAGCACTGCCCACACCAAAGATACGAGCTTCATAACTGGCTGTCGTAATCACACCGCGATCGCTATTCATCCCTACCGCAATAGGCTTCCCACGTAATTCCGGCCGATCGCGCTGTTCTACAGAAGCATAAAAAGCATCCATATCTACATGAATAATTTTGCGTTGGGGAATCATATTGCAAAAATAAGCATTTATAACTTCTATTGCATAGCTATGATTTTAATCTGTATTTACTTGGGACAAGACCTTCACATCTTTAAAGCTTTTGTATTAAAAAGCTTACGGCATTCAGTCTTTGATTAGCTTTCCTATTTGGACTTCCTTAAAAGCATCGGTAGAAATCCTGTAAAAATAAATTCCTGAAGACAAGTCGGCTAAATCTAATTTTTCTGAAGAGGTTTTTATTTCTTGATGCAAAACTTGTTTTCCGGAAATCGAAAAAAGAACTACCGTTGTCGTTTGGTCTATGTTGTCTATGCTTAAAAAATCTTTTGTTGGATTAGGATAGAGTACGAAGTTTGGTTTGCTGTTTTTGCCAATGGATAGATAAGGAGCATCTTGGAAATAAGCTTTATCCCCATTTTCATTGGTCACTATCAATTGTTGAACGCCTTCCGTTTCGGTTATGCTAAAATAAAAGGAAGCAGGATAATTTTCCCCAGTCCAGATATCCCAGATATAGTGAGAATTAAATATGTTTTCTTCTGAGGGCCCATATTCACAACCGTCAGAAGCTAAACAGGCAAAGTCATACATCTCAAATTGATTCTCATCAACAAATACAAATCCACCACCACAAGCATCGCAATAATTAATTGAAGCTTCAAAGTCGCTTTCATCATAAGTGCTCTCATAAGTATCAAGCACACCCTGCAGCTCCGGATTGCTACTGGGTAGTGGATGTTCTTCTTCTCCGATTTCCAGTTTTGTGACATACCAAGTTTGATTAACCAGCTCTTCTTGAGGGTTATCCACTTCTTGTGCATTTAAAAAAATCGGAATCAAAAGAAGAGAAGTGAAAATTATACTGTTTATTATCGCTTTCATTTTAGATAGGTTTTATCAAATTCTATGTCATTTATTAAACATTTCCTCGGAAAGCTAATAAAAACTTCCCACTTCTCTTTAAACTTTGCAAAACCAGCTTTCAGGAGTACTTATCGATTGTTTCCGATTTCTCTTAGAGCAAACTCGATTCCCATCTCTCCGCTGAGGATTTCGAAAGATTTATTTTGTGCGATACCATCTTGCAAACAATCCACTAAAACCTGAGCAACATCTTTACGGGAAATTTTTCCAGACTCATTTAATTTTTCACCTGCTTTTATTTTATTAGTTTTTTCGTCGGTAGTTAAATGTCCGGGACGCACGATAGAATATTCCATAAAACAAGCTTTCAAATGATCGTCTGCTTCTTTTTTGGCTTTGAGATAATGCTTTATGTTTTCCGGGCCACTTTCAGGATCGTCTGCGCCCATAGAACTGAGCATCACAAACTTCTTAACACCGGCAGCCTTCGCTTGATCGATTAGATTAATAGCACCATTTTGATCTACGTCAATTGTTTTTTCGGGTGGTGTATCAGGACCGGAACCGGCAGCAAATATAATTCTGTCTGCAGCCTGGGCAGCCCCTCTTAAATCCCCTTCCAAATCAGCTAAGTATGTTTCCACTTCCAGCATTTCAAAAGTGGCTTCTTGATCTTTATCTCGGATCATGGCTAAAGGTTTGTATCCCGGTGTGCCTTTTAGAATTTCAATGATTTCTCTTCCGGTTTTTCCATTCGCGCCGGCGACAAGTATCGTTTCCATATTCTATTATTTTTATATGAAAATAAGATAAATCGAGAGTAAAACGCGAAAAAATTCGATTAAATAACAAGGAATTAACAAAGCTGAGGAGGCGGTTGTTTTTTAAAAAGAAATCAGTTTTTTCGCTTTGTTGGAAAAGCTTAACTTTGCAATTATGACTTTACCTCCAATTGACATTCAATTAAAAAGCTTGCCTACCAGTCCCGGAGTGTATCAATACTTTGATAAAAAAGGAAAGATATTATATGTGGGCAAAGCAAAAAACCTCAAAAGAAGAGTTTCTTCTTATTTTCATAAAAATCACGACAGTCGAAAAACGGCCTTATTAGTCAAAAGAATTGTCGAAATCAGACATATTGTTGTTGATACTGAAACCGATGCATTGTTGTTGGAAAATAATTTGATCAAAAAATATCAACCGAGGTTTAATGTGATGTTGAAGGATGATAAAACTTATCCTTGGTTGTGTATCAAAAAGGAGCCTTTTCCGAGAGTTTTTTTAACTCGAAATGTTATCAAAGACGGTTCTGAATATTATGGACCTTACACCAATGTGAGAACTGTGCGGGTTTTATTAGAATTGATTCATGAATTATTTCCTTTAAGAAGAGGAAATCTTAAAGAGTGGGAGAGAAATATTGAAACCGGGAAATACAAAAACACGGTGGGATATCAAATCCGTAACGCTTTTCAAATTTCAGATAGTTGGAAAACAGAAGAAGGTTACCAAGGTAATATTGACCAAATCCGTCAGATTTTAAAAGGAAATTTCAAAGATTCTTTGGGTAAATTCAAAGAGCAAATGAAAACTTATGCAGATAATTTGGAGTTTGAAGCTGCTCAAGAAATCAAAGAGAAAATTGAACTCTTAGAGAAATATCAAGCAAAATCTACAGTTGTCAACCCTAAAATCAACAATGTTGATGTTTATTCGATTGTAAGTGATGAGGGGTACGGTTATGTCAACTTTATGCAGATTTCCCACGGTGCGATTATCCGTTCGCATACTATTGAGATGAAAAAGAAATTAGACGAATCGGATAAGGAATTATTGGAGTTGGGAATTACTGAAATCAGACAGCGATTTGATTATAATTCTGATGAAATTTATGTGCCTTTCAAAGTCAATGTTGGAGAAGCTATTAAAGTGACAGTTCCTAAAATAGGCGATAAAAAAGCGATAGTCGATTTGTCTTCGCGGAATGCGAAATATTTCCGTCAAGAGCGTTTTAAACAGATGAAATTTATCGATCCGGATGCACATGTCAATCGGATTATGGCTCAGATGAAAGAAGATTTGCGTTTATCGGTTGAACCGCGACATATCGAATGTTTTGATAATTCGAATATTCAAGGAACCAATCCCGTGGCTGCTTGTGTTGTTTTTAAAAATGGCAAACCGAGTAAAAAAGATTATCGCAAATTCAATATAAAAACCGTTGAAGGCCCGGATGATTTTGCATCGATGGAAGAAGTCGTTTTTCGACGATACAGAAGGGTGCTTGAAGAAGAAGGAGATTTGCCGCAATTAATTATTATTGATGGAGGAAAAGGGCAATTAACTTCTGCTTTGAAAGCTTTGGATAAATTAAACTTAAGAGGGAAAATTGCAATTATAGGAATTGCAGAACGTTTAGAAGAAATATATTATCCGGGTGATGCGATTCCGTTATATTTGGATAAAAAATCTGAAACGCTTAAGGTCATTCAAAGGGCAAGAAATGAAGCTCATCGATTTGGGATAAGTTTTCATAGGAATAAACGCAGCAAAGCAGCTTTAGGAACAGAATTGCAAAGTATTCCGGGAATTGGAGAAAAAACTGCGATTGCCTTACTCAAAAAATTTAGATCGATTAAAAGAATTACGGAAACCGAAGAAAACAAATTAGCAGAAGTAATAGGACCTTCAAAAGCTAAATTGGTCTATGATTATTTTTCAAAGGATAAAAATAAAAACTTTACCAATATTAATGACTAAAACTTGAATTTGGAAAGGTATATATATAATAGACATATTTCATCAAAAGTAAAATATGTTTTCTTGATTTCAATATTGTTAGGTTTCAATGTTTTTGGCCAAGAGACTGAGGAAAAGGATGATCTAAAAATCGGACTTGTTTTAAGCGGAGGGGGAGCAAAAGGCTTGGCACATATCGGTGCTTTAAAGGTTATCGAAGAATCAGGAATACACATAGATTATATTGGTGGTACCAGTATGGGCGCAGTTATCGGGTCGTTATATGCTTCGGGATATTCTGCAAATCAATTGGACTCTATCTTTAGGAAAACCAATTTCAGAACCCTTATTCAAGATGATTTACCAAGAGGTGCTAAAAATTATTTTGAAAAACAAAGCGCTCAAAAATATATAGTTACCTTGCCTTTTGATGATTTTAAATTAAGGCTTCCTTCCAGTTTGAGCAAAGGTCAAAATATTTATAACTTATTGTCTCAGTTGACTTATCCGGTAAAAGATATAGAAAACTTCGAAAACCTTCCCATCCCTTTTTTATGTATAGGAACAGATATTGAAACAGGAGAAAGACTGTTGCTTGAAAATGGTTCACTTGCGCAAGCTGTAGCGGCAAGTGCTGCGATTCCCTCTTTGTTTAAACCTGTAGAGATAAATGGAAGAATGATCAGTGATGGTGGAATTACAGATAATTACCCGATTGAAGAAATCCGCAAACGCGGAATGGATTATATCATTGGTGTTGATGTACAGGATAGCTTGGTCGATGGAGACCATCTCAAAACAGTGTTTGAAATTATGACTCAAGTTGGTAATTTCAGAACTATTCGAGATATGAAAAATAAACGTCCAAAAACTGATTTATATATCAAGCCCGATATTTCAGAATTTACCATTTTGTCTTTCGATAAAGGAGATGAAATTGTAAAATCTGGAGAAGAAGGAGCTCTGAAAGTGAAAGATAAATTGGACTCCTTAGCAGAACTTCAAATAAGGTATGGAAATAAACAAGGACGCCAAATCATTGATTCTCTTGCTATTGGTGATATTGAAATTAAGGGGAATGTCAATCATAAGAGAAATTTTATTCGCGGAAAGCTTAAAATCCCCACACATCAAAAAGTAAGTTTTGAAGATCTAAATGAAGGATTTAATAATCTTTCGGCAAGCGGTGATTTTGAAAGAATTCAATATGAGCTCCTCCCTCAAGAAAATGGTTTTGATGATTTAAAGTTAATGTTGAAAGAAACTCAAAACAGATCTACTCTACGCTTTGGATTGCATTATGATGGATTATATAAAAGTGGAGCGTTGATTAATTTTACCCACAAGCGATTGATTTTCAATAATGACATGATTTCTTTTGACTTGGTTCCGGGAGAAACTTTTAGGTATAAATTTGATTATTTTATCGATAAAGGTTTATACTGGAGTTTGGGTTTAAGAAGCGCTTTTAATCAATTTGATCGGAATATCAGACTGAAAATTTTGGAAGATAATTTCGAAAGCGAGTTGAGAAATAATAAAACCCCTTTTGATTATTATAATTTGACAAATCAACTCTATGCCGAAACTTTCTTTTTAAACCTTAATGCAGTAAGATTTAGAGCTGGATTAGAACATAATTATACCAAAGTAAAATCCGGTTCAGTTTCTGTGACGTCAGGTGCAGAAGAGGGAGAATCCGTTTCTTTATTTGAAAGAATACACACTTTTGGACCTTATGGTTTTTTGGAATACGATAGTTATGATGATGCTTATTTTCCTTCCAAAGGATTTTATTTCCGAGGAGCTATTAATGCACATTTATTTAAAAGTCAGTCTTCTTTTGATTTTAATAGATATGCTGTGTTAACAGGAGGCTTTGGAATAGCTACAAGTCCTTTTGATAAAGTTTCATTGCGGTTGAATGCTTCAGCAGGATTTCATTTGGGAAATACTAATATGGTGGCTAATAAGTTTTTCTTAGGAGGATTCGGAAATAATTATGGGAAAAATATTGTTCCGTTTTTCGGCTATTCCTTTTTATCTAAAGCG
>DATGSA010000199.1:0-2618 GCA_035303085.1 Flavobacteriaceae bacterium | reverse complement strand
CCGAGATTCATCGATTGGGAATGGGCAGGAACGCATCTGATTTCAATTTCTATCATTACCATTGCCATTCCCCTTGTATCTTATTTTATTCTTCGCACGTTGGGACTGGTTGAATCGATTTATTTAAAAAACGTTCGGGAGCGACGCTATCCCTTAATGATACTCTGTCTGTTGCTTTTACTGATTGTCAAAAAAGTACTTCACCCCTACGACAATCCGGAGCTTTATTTTTTCTTTATAGGCTTGTTGTTTTCAGCTATAGCTGCATTAATTATGGTGTTGTTAAAAGTAAAGGTCAGTTTGCATCAAATGGGAGTGGCAGCGTTGTTGATTTTTGTGATTGGTTTAAGCGTTCATTTTAAGATTCATTTGTTGACGACCATTAGTTTTCTGTTGTTTTCAAACGGGTGGGTTGCTTCTTCTCGATTGACTGCAAATGCACACACCGTTCCCGAATTGCTGGTCGGTTTTTTTGTAGGAGCCCTTCCGCAATTTGTTTTATACAATTATTGGCTATAAGATGTAAAAAATTAATCCGACTTTCATGCTTTGAAAATCGATGGGTTCTCCATTCATGGTTTCTCCCTTATCAAACCAAGGAATGAAGTCGTAAGCAATGTAAAAATTAAAAGTACTGTATCCAAAGGCAAGCGAAGCACTCAGTCGGAAAGGATTAAATTCATCAATCTTGGTTTTGACAACCTTGTTGTTTGCTTGTTTAAAATAGGATTGAAACCAATAAACATATCCCAGTCTTAAACCGGCATAAATCCGCCAAAATTGATAATCGGTGGGTGTGGACGAGCGCCATCGGAATTCGATTGGGAGTTGAACTGTTGCCATATTGAAGCGATTGGAGTCGTAATGCACATATTCATCCAAGATTCTGAAAATGCTTTCATTGTTTTCTTGAGCTCCGACAAAGAAATTATGACCAAACTGGTCGTATGCCAAACCCACGCCGATAGCAATTGCAATATTTCTTCTTTTGTTAATAGGAAAATCTCTGAGAAAGCCGCCGTGAATTCCTCCGGAAAATCCGCTGTTGGTTATATTGGAAGGTTTATCGACTAGAAAGTTATAGGTTAGTCCCAGATAGAATTGGTCCTCACGATAGAGCGAATCGACCGGTGCAGGCGCCGATTCACGTGCCATTTGGGAAAAGGCAGGCGTACAGGCAACCAAACTTAGGAATAACAGATAAATTTTTATACGCGGCATAGGGCGATATTTTTATCAAATATACAAATGAAAAGACGTCTTACTTCAAAGGAAATAAGACGTCTTTAAGTTATGTTATAATTTTTTTGATTTATTGATAATCTAAAACATTTCCCGGACTGGTAACATAAATAATCTTTAACATATTGAGTTCTCTCAATTCTTGTTTGATATCGGTAACCAAGCCTGTATTTGTTTCTTCATCAACTTTTAGGGCAATCATGATCCGGTCTTGTAATTCCGGCAACAATCTCGCCCGAGCTTCTGTCAATGCAAATTTGAGATTAGAAATATCAGTAAATTTATCTCCAATTTGAATTTTTCCCTCTGTTCCGTATTGTTCAACGTATCTATCACTCGGTCTTCCTGCATAGATATAAACGGATCTGTCCTTTTTTAATTTTTCTACTTGGTCTGCTTTTGGAAGCGTATTTCTGACCATCAAGTTGTCATCTCTCAACACAGTAACAACCATAAAGAAAAAAAGCAACATAAATACAATATCAGGAAGAGATGCAGTTGATATTGCAGGTGTTTCGCCAGATGATCTTTTAGTGAATTTTGCCATTACTTCATATATTTTTATTGTCCAGACCTTCTTGGTTCAGCTTCAGAAAGCTTCATAGGATACATCTTTTGTATGGTTTCCAATCTCTCTTTTAACAAAGTTTCATTGCCTTGGTATTGTCCTTCTTCCAATGCATTGTACATGTCGGTATAATTCCAACCATACAATCTTTGTGATTCTCTATTTCGAAGGTGATAGTAAGCTGCTACCAATTCATTCTGAACTGCAATATACATTTTATAGGATGTCAGACGGTCATTTTGAACTGAAATGACAGCTTTATCCGGATTGTCCGAAGATTCTCGATCTCTCCGTCCTTGACAGTAATCACAGTAATCCGCAGTATTTGCAGGAGCTCCTCCGTTATCTAAAAAGTCAATAGCAGCCTGACGGAGATCTTTCAGTTCCATAAGCTCATCATTTACCATTAGTTCGTCATTTCTGTTGACTGAAACAATAAATAAATTTCGCTCTCTAATCTTTGGAGGGTTTTCTACCTCCTCAAGAGGAGGGAGCTGACGTGAAATTCCCGAATCTTTTTCAATAGTTGTTGTAACTAAAAAGAAAATAAGCAACAGGAATGCAATGTCGGCCATAGAGCCCGCATTTACTTCAGGAGCTGATCTAATTGCCATTATTTTCTAATTTTATTAATTTCACTCAAAATCATGGAAGCTATAGCGATTCCGGCAACCATGTAAAATGTGTATAGTCCCGTTCCAATCCATTTGGATTGAGTGGAGGATATCACAGTACCATTGCTTAAGGTAACTTCTGAACCGTCAGCCAAACCATAAGATATAGCTATGATTACCAGAAATGCACCCAA
>DATGSA010000198.1:0-5586 GCA_035303085.1 Flavobacteriaceae bacterium | reverse complement strand
GAGAACTTTGAAAAAGTAGAAATCGAAAAATCTATAATATTCCATCCAACTTGTATTGACGTCTCTAAAAAATCACGCAGATAAATTAGAGAATAGAATAATAATCATTATTTTTGATATACAGCAAAATTAGATAAAATGGATATTACGGACAAAATAAAAGATAGTTTGATTTCAAGAATAAAAGATTCGAAAGACTTGAATTTTTTAAAGGCTCTTCAAACAATATTTGACACCTCTGAACAATCATTATATCAATTGTCAGCTGAACAAAAAGAAGCAATTTCAACTGGTAGAAAACAAATTAAAAATGGTCAGTTTTCAAATAATGAAGCTGTAATTTCTGAAATGAAAGAATGGCTAACAAAAAAATAATTTGGTCCGATATAGCGAAATCAGAGTTCCAAAGTATTCTTGAATTCTATCTTGAAAGAAATAAATCTGCCGTGTATAGTTTAAAACTTATTGATAAGACAGAAGATTTATTAAAAACACTCTCAAAAAATGAATTTATTGGCCGACTAACCTCAAATAAGAAAACACGTGTAATTCCAATGAAAGTTTTCTTAATTTTCTATGAAATTAAAAAAGATTCTATAGAAATAGTTTCATTTTGGGATAATAGACAAGATAGCAAAAACTCACCATCAAATAAATTACGTTAATCAATAACTACAGCATTTAGGAAGTAGTCAACTTATTTGTCTCAGTGGTATTTGGAATCTAATTTTGCATGTTTTAAGTTGGTTGATCGGCAATTACACTGAAAAGCATTCGATAAACTTTTCCAAAGTACAAGAGCAAATTCGAAAACTTTGAAAAAGGAGAACGGAAATTCTCGGAATTTAGAACCCCTCCAAGCGGCTCCAAGCCCTTGGAGGGTTGACTTCCTGATTGATTTGAAAAATTTATCTCTTTGCATTTTTATACGGGAGGCATCTAACCCCTTCCTAATCCCTACAACCTACCCCCTACAACCTACCTCCTACAACCTACCTCCTACAGCCTCACCTCCTACAGCCTCACCTCCCCTTCACCGCTTTCTTATAAACCTCCAACGCACGTTTTCTCGCTTTTTTATGTTCCACTACCGAGTCGGGATATTTAGAAGAATCCAATTCCGGCACCCATTTTCGGATATATTTTAAGTCTTTATCGAATTTTTTGGTTTGCAATTCGGGATTGAAAATTCTGAAGTATGGAGCGGCATCACAACCGCTGCCTGCGGCCCATTGCCAGTTTCCGTTATTGGCGGATAGATCGTAGTCATTGAGTTTTTGAGCGAAATAAGCTTCTCCCCAACGCCAATCTATCAGTAAGTGTTTACACAAAAAACTGGCGACGACCATGCGCACGCGGTTGTGCATATATCCGGTTTGGTTGAGTTCTCGCATTCCGGCATCGACTATCGGGTAACCGGTTTTCCCTTCACACCAAAGGGCAAATTCCTTTTCATTGTTACGCCATTCCACAAAATCGTATTTCTTTCTAAAAGACTGATCGACCACTTTTGGAAAATGATAGAGAATCTGCATATAAAACTCTCGCCAAATTAATTCCGACAACCAAGTTTGATTGTGTTTTAAAGCAAAAGCCACACATTTGCGAATACTGATTGTACCAAAACGCAAAGCGATTCCCATCCTCGTCGTTCCTTTTTTCTTGGCAGGATAATCTCTCGTCTCCTCATAAGTATCAATAATACTTGCCTTCAGTTTCGGTTCTTCAAAATCCATATCCGTTTCCTCAAACCCTAAATCGGCTAAACTATGCATCGCTTTCGGCTCAAATTGAAATAGGTTTTCTAAATCTAATTTCGCATGTGCATAATCTTTTTGCTGAAGTTGCGCCTGCCATTTTTTTGCATAAGGCGTATAGACGATATACGGATCTCCTTCTTTTTTAAGAATGTCTTTCTTGTCAAAAATCACTTGATCTTTGTAGGCTTTAAAAGGAATTTCATCGGATTTAAAATATTTGTAAATCTCCGTGTCGCGTTGAATGGCTTGCGGTTCATAATCTCGGTTACAGAAAACAGCTTGAATATCGTATTCTTCTGAAAGCGTTTTGAAAATCTTTGCTGGTTTTCCGTGATAGGTTTTTAATCCGGAACCGTGTTTCTTTAGCTTTTTGTGTAGCGCACTTAAAGCTTGATGGATATAATCTACACGGCGATCCTTTTTATCTTCTAAATCCTCTAAAATTTCGGTATCGAAAATGAAAATGGGTAATACCGGAAAATCCGATTGCAACGCTTGAGACAATCCAATATTATCTTCTAAACGCAAATCTCTTCTATACCAGAAAATGACAACTTTTTCTTTACTCATCAAACGGACTCTTTTTATCGTGTTCTACCCAGATTAATCTCGATGTATCGTAACCTACTTCTTCAGCTTTTTTCAAGTATTCTTTTTTGATGTTTTCGGGAATAGATTTTTCGCGCGAAAGGATCCATAAATAATCCAAATTTTTTCCAGCTACCAAGGCATATTTATATTCCTCATCTAAAGCAATCACATTATATCCGGAATAAAAAGGACCGAAAAAACTAACTTTTAAAGCGGCCGTATTTTCCGTCTTCTCTAAATTTCGCTACGCCTTCTGCTGAACTCCATTCGTCTTTTTTATAATTATATCCGCTGTTGAGCACTTTCACATTTCCCTTTTCATTCAGGCTGTATTGCGCCATGGTGTTATTCATATCTTTTTCAAAACGAAAATCAAATCGCGCAATTTCATACCAATTCCCCAGATATCGATTGACATCAAAATGTTTAACGGGTTTGGCATGTTTGGGCATTGAGGAGCAGGAAATCATCAACAAACCCACAACGCCTCCAATGATCAACGACGAACTTAATAATACTTTATTTCTCGATTTCATAATTGTGGTTTTTAAGATTAAATTCTTTGAAAATATTACTGCATCAATTTGTACAGGGGATTACTCTTTCGATTTTGAAAACCATGGATGGCGATGTTTATAAAAACAAGAACAGCCATAGTGATTGCTGTCCAAAACACCATTGCATTTTCGTTTTGATTGGCGACGGCAATAGCGATTAAAGCCCATACGCCAACGATGGCAAATTCGCGCATATTTCGATTCCAAACCATAAATATATTAACTGCAGCAGCAATAGCAATCATAATAACTGCCCAGATAGTTTCGGGAATTCCAAATCCATCCCAGGCAATTTTCTTTAAATAAGCAGCGATATTGGCGATGAGTGCAACCGTGATCCACCCGGAATAAAGACAGAACGGCCACCATAAAAACATAAGTTTACTTAAAGGAACATCGTCCAATTCCATGCGGGTATTGACTACGATTCTCAACAGTGAAAACAGCAGTAAAATCATCATTAATACCGAGACAAAAGTATAATCGTACAGCCACGTGATTACCCACGTAATATTGGCGAGACAAGAAATAAAAAACCACCATCCGACGTGTTTTATCGTGTCATCTTCTTTGCCAACCGCGATAAAAAGCGAACGGCCGTAATAAAATACAAATCCCAATAATCCTAAATAAATCAATCCCCAAATCGAAAATGCATATCCTGCCGGCGTAAACAAACTGTGGTATTTTGTCGACACAGATGCGATGGTATTTCCGTTGAAAATACCGGTATTTGACAAGTAGCTGATGAATATTACTGCAATCAATCCAAGGCCGTTTAATATTTGAAGAGGTTTTTTCATGAAACTTGATATTTATCAAACGGAGCTTGTTTTGTTTGAAACAGTTTAAAAAAGTAAATCACCTACAAAAACTGCTTGTATCCATAAACCCCACCTTCTACCATCATCATTAATAATTACTTTGTAAATTAGCACATTACAAATCTACGGGTCCTCCGTGATTAATCAGGAAAGATCTCTTGTTTTTATCCCAAGAATTATAAACAAACACCAACTTAATGAAATCCTTAATGTCTTAATAATTCAAAACGCGAGGGAATTAACCATAAAGCATAACCACCTTCCATTTTGTTTCTTTTCGTGGTTAAACAAAATATATCTTTTGTACAAAAACCTTATTTTTTAATTATTTGGGGTTGATGGGTAAATCACCACAAAAAAATAAGATGACAGATTAATATTAGTGCAAAATACTACTCATCTTTCATCAAAATACCAATGAAAAAATCACTTTTTTATAAATTTAAACTCAGTTTTCATTTCTTGTCCGAAGTTCAACATATAGGTTCCTGCCGATAATTTTGAAACGTCTAAAATACTATTTCCATTGTCCAGAATTCCTTCTTTAATTATTTTACCTTTTAGATTTAAGATGACATATTTTAGCGGAAATATATTTTCTTCCGATACTATTTGCAAGATAGAAGAAGTTGGATTGGGATAGATTTTTACTTCAGGCAATGCTTCAACCGAATTAATATGAAGATAATTATCTAAAAAATCCGTCAAATCTAAAGTGTGTAATTGCTGATTTATTCCTGCAAAATCAAGACTTTCATTGGTCATCCAATACTGCAATCCGTCATTGGTGGCAATTCCTTCCACTTGATGAAAAGGCAACTCTATATTGATTTTACGTTTATTTCCTCCGAAAAATTCTTCATCAGTAAAATCATAAAGCAAGTAAACAAAGGGCTGCATCAGATTACTATAACCGGAAAGCACGATTACATCATTGTCTTTGTGGTAAGTGGAACCGGTTATTAATCCATTCACATCATAACCATCTTGCAATTCTGCTTCATAAGTACCGGGCGTTTTGGGAAGTTTATACAAACGCGTTTCATTACTCAACCATTCTTTGGTGAAGAGAAAAATAGCATCGGCTGATATTACAAAAGCTTCACAATCATAATCGGTATTGTTTGGATCTTTTGGTGTAAAGTCAGTCTGATCTTGGTAAGTGAAATTTATCTCGTCCATTTGTGGATTTCCTTCAATAATGGAAGATTTACTCACACGAATAATTTTTAAGTCCGTTCGATCTCCACTAACATTATTTCCAAAATCGCCTACATAAATATAATCTTCATCTTGTGCGATTTCTTCCCAATCGTGATTTACTTGTGGCGCTAAAGAAATACTGTTGACAATCGATCCGTTCGCAGGATTGAGCTGATAAAGGTTAGTATCGCTACTGTCGTTATGCGTCCATAAATAATCATTCCAATAAATAAGTCCCGAAGTTCCGCTGAGCGCATCATCCAAAGGATAAGAATTTGTGGGGGATATAATTACTTCCTCATAAAGACAACTACCATCATTTTCCACAGCTCCGGGATCGTAATTATTGGCAAGGGAATCGGTGCAACCCGCTTGAGAAAATACTTGAAAAACCGACAAGAACAATAAGCTTATTATGGCAATTGATAGTTTTTTACAAATTAAAACACGCATATTTTTCAACAGATTGAAATTCAGTACAAGTATTAATTTCTAAAGATAAGTAGATTATTTAAAAAAAAGATGACCAATAAACAAAAATCACACTTCAATGATCATTTGTCTAACCGTTAATTAAACACTACTTCCTCGTTTTTAATTTCAAAAACCCTTTTGCTTTAGATTTAAGTAAATATAAATTTAGATAAGCCT
>DATGSA010000197.1:0-8845 GCA_035303085.1 Flavobacteriaceae bacterium | reverse complement strand
CGGGACAAGCAGATCGTTGGATGGTAACCCCGGAAATAAGTTTACCTGCAGACGAAGTAGCTACTTTAATTTATAAAGTAATGCCTATGTCACCTGTTTATCCGGATGAATATGAAATATTAGTTTCTACTACTGGTTCTGCAGTTTCTGATTTTACCGATGCTCCGGTATTTACTGAAATCGCACCGGCTATTGATGACTTCACTACGCGTGCAATTTCACTTGAGGAGTATGTAGGAGAAGAGGTGTATATCGCTTTTCGAAACATCAGTAACGATCAATTAATATTGGCTATGAAAGATTTTCAAGTAACTGTTTTAGATGAAAATGATGTTCATTTGACAGAAATAAATTTGAATGATTACATGGGAACTGATACAGATACACCTATTGGTATTAATATCCAAAACACCGGTAGCAATGAAGTAAATAGCATAACTGTAGAATGGACTGATGGCGAGGATACCTACACGAGCCAACATAGTGATTTAAGTTTAAATACACTTGAATCAACAGACGTTACCTTAGATGAGCCTTTACACTATGAAACAACAGGTGAAAGAGAAATTACCGTTACGGTAACTGAAGTGAATGGAGAGGCGGATTCAAATCCTGATAATAATGAGCTTTCTAAAAATGTTATAGTAGCCGGACAAGTAGTACCACAAAAAATTGTTATTGAAGAAGGAACAGGAACTTGGTGCCAATACTGTCCAAGAGGTTTTGTAGCGATGGATTACATGTATGATAACCCCGATTTGTTTCCAAACTTTATTGGGATTGGAGTACATATCGGGATAGCAGGTTATCCCGATCCAATGCAAGTAGATGAATATGCATCTGGAACAAATATTAGTGGACTACCGGGCAGTAATATCAACCGTAAAATTTTAGACTATGAAGTAAGTCAAAGTGCCTGGGTAAATATTTACAACCAACTTGATGGTATCGTCGTGCCTTTCGAATTAGGTCTTGATATTGAATTTGATAAGTCTTCGGGTGATCTCACGGCAACAGTAAATACTGATTTTTATACCGATTTAAACACTGCTGATTATCGTTTGGCTGTTGTTGTTGTGGAAGATGCAGTGACTGGTTCCGGTCCTGGATGGGGACAGGTAAATGCATATGCCGGTGGAGGTTTGGGACCGATGGGCGGATGGGAAAATTTGCCCGGGACGGTTTTTAACTATGAGTTTGATCGCGTAGGCAGAGCATTATTAGGAGGTTATTATGGTGAAAGCGGATCTGTTCCTGCTTCAGTTTCCAATGGTGATTCTCATAGTCACGAATTTACTTACACCCTTCCTGACAATATGAATCCTCAAGAAATTTCTTTAGTGGCTCTATTGCTTGACAATAGTACAGGTGAAATTCTCAACGCTGCGGAAGAACCAATTCCGGCGAGTATGGGAGTAGATAAAAATTCAGTTGATACTTTTAAACTGTATCCGAATCCGGCTGAAAATTTTGTCAATGTAGTATTTAATGAAGGAATTGATCAAGCGGTAAAAATGAACATTTATAACCTTAATGGAAGACTGGTTAAATCTCAAGATTTCAATCAGATCAATGCTGCTGATGGAGTTTCTATTAATATCGATGATTTAGCTACGGGAGAATACCTTATTTCTTTTTCTGCCGGGAATAGAACTATGGTGAAACATTTAATTGTTAAATAATAATTGTAGCGAATTAATTTATAAAATGTGCGTAATGTTTTTACGCACATTTTTTTTACGGAAAAGTGAAATATAAACTTAATAATAAAACTGAAAATATTTGCTGCTTAAACAATTATTGTGATAATTAATCCTTAATTTTGTGGGTACTAATTAATGAGAAAAGAAAAGACTATGAAAAAGACTTTAAGTTTATGGGTGGCTCTGTTTTTTGCAATTATTGCAGTTGCCCAATCCAATTTTCATGTAACTTCCAATTTCGGTGATATCGAGGAAGGAACAGTATTAGAATTTAATACCACTGACAAGCCAGAGAGTAGTGTGAACTTTACCATTCACAATAATGCAGAATTCCCCATCAATATGCGTTTAAAAGTGGTTTCTATAGAAAACTCTGATGGAGATCCTTTTGAGGCTTGCTTAGGTGGAATGTGTTATTACAAAATTGTGGAAGGTGCAACTTATCCATACCCGAGTGAACCCGGATTTGAAACTATCGGACCGGGAGAAGCAAATTCTGGAGGAGAAGGTGATCAAGCCAATCATGTTTGGAATAGTGAAGAAGGTATCGATCCTGACGAACCCGTCGTAGTTGAATTCGCTTTTCAACGGGTCGATGATTCTGGTAGTGTTGTTTTGGAAGAACTCAACTTTACTTATACTTATGCGCCAGAGCTTTCAGTTGATGGTTTTGACAAGCATTTCGGAGTGCAAATTCAAAACACCTCCATCAATAACGGAGAATTAAATATTAATGCGGAAACTCCGGCAACTATGGAAATTTATAATTTGTTAGGCCAACAAGTGAAAACCTCCAAATTAACTGCCGGAATGAATACACTTGATATTGCCGATCTTTCTGCACAGATTTATTTAGTTCGAATTCAAAACGGAAAAGGAGAACTAAAAACACAAAAAATTGTAGTGCAGTAAGTAAGCAAAATTACAATTGATAAAAAGCTGTCCGTTTTGGATGGCTTTTTTTATGGGGTGAATTGTTGTTAAACCCTTATTAAACCTAAGGAACATTACTGTTTAAATCGCGATATTTCCTAAAACGTAATAGATGAAGTTGTTGGTAACCGGAGCTACTGGATTGATAGGGAGTCACTTTTCTAAACTGTGTAAAGAAAAAGGTTATGTCATAAATTACTTAACCACAAGCAAAGATAAAATTGAAGATAAACCCCAATACAAAGGGTTTTACTGGGATCCGGAAAAAGGAGAAATAGACCCAAAATGTATTGAGGGGGTAGATAAGATTATACATTTTGCCGGTGCAAGTGTTGCACAACGATGGACCAAAAAACATCGAAAAGAAATATTGAGCAGTAGAATAAAAACTGCCACATTATTGAGATCTTTACTTTCCAAAAAAGAAAATCAGATCACGCAATTTATCTCCGCCAGCGCCATAGGAATCTACCCGAGTTCTTTATCCAAACTATACGACGAATCATCAGAAGAAAAAGCAGATGATTTTTTGGGATTGGTTGTCCAAGAATGGGAACATGAAGCAGATGAATTTAGAAAACTTGGAGTAGGAGTCTCTAAACTTAGAATAGGCTTGGTATTAAGCGCTGATAGTGGTTTTTTCGCCGAAATAAAAAAACCGATTAAGTATTACGTAGGATCTGCTTTAGGAAGTGGGAATCAATGGCAATCTTGGATTCACATCGATGACTTGGCTGCCTTGTTTTTATTTGTGGCAGAAGAAGAATTAGAAGGTGTGTTTAATGCTGTCGCTCCTAATCCTGTCAAACAAAAGTACCTTATAAATTGTATTGCCAAAGCTTTGAAAAAACCTATTTTTCTGCCACCGGTGCCGGGTGTTTTACTTAAAACAGTTTTAGGCGATATGGCAAGTGTAATTACTTCCAGTCAATTGGTGGTCAGTAAACGATGGGAAAAAGAAGGATTTGTCTTTAAGCACACACAAGTGCAAGGTGCAATTAGGGATTTAGTCGAATGAATTAATATGAATGATCGAATGATTTCCACAAACTGCTAAATATTGGTGCCTTAGAATATTATCGGTCTGATAAACCTTTTAGTATTGTGTTGAAGCTCTATGAAAGTTGCTGCAAATACACCAATAGATTTTCATAACAGGTAGTTGAATTTGAAGTGAAAATTTAATTGGTACACAAAGGAATGTTCGGAAAGGACAAACAACAAACTAATTTAAATAGTTAAGTCTAAAAGCTGATCAATTTCAAACAAATTGATTTGTTTTTCAGAATGATTGTTTTTGGGGTGTTTATTCCTCATAAATAGAATCGTATAAGTCTTTATAATTTTCGATAACGTTTCTTCTTTTTACTTTTAATGTTGGAGTTAGTTCTCCACCATCAATCGACCAAACCTTTGGGGTGAGTCGGAAAGTTTTTACTTGTTCCCAACGGCCTAAATTTTGATTTACTTCCTCAACATCTTCTTGAATACGCGCTATGATGTCCTCATTTCTGGAAATTCCTTCCATGCTGTCATCTTCCAGATTTATTTCTTTGTGATTGGCCCATGATTTAACATGACTGAAGTCGGGTTGAATTAAAGCAGCGGGCATTTTTTTGCCTTCCCCAACAACAATAACCTGTTCGATAAAAGGAGATTTCATCAATTCTAACTCTATGCGCTGTGGGGCTATATATTTTCCTCCCGAAGTTTTAAAAAGTTGCTTTTTACGATCGGTGATGATTAAGAATCCATCATCATCGAGCTTACCGATATCGCCGGTTTTAAAATATCCGTCTTCGGTAAATGCTTGTTTTGTCTGCTTGTCATCTTTAAAATAACCTTTCATCACATTAGGTCCTTTGACAAGAATTTCTCCGTCTTCGCTAATTTTCACCTCTACATGAGGGATGGGCTTACCGACCGTTCCTAATTTAAATAGCTCAGGTTCGGTAGTGTTTACAGCAACAACCGGAGAGGTTTCTGTCAATCCATAACCTTCTATAGTTGTCATTTCAGCGGCAGAAAAAATTCTTCCTAAATCTGCATCCATCGCAGAACTGCCGGAGACTAAAAGCTCAATATTTCCTCCCATACCTTCTTTCCATTTAGACAACACCAACTTTCGAGCAATTTTTAATTTGAACATAAAGAAGGAAGAGTTTTTTCCAAAGGGTTGATATCGTTTAGCCAAATTTAAAGCCCAGTGGAACAGTTGACGTTTAAGCCCCTTCATCTCATTTCCTTTCTTATAGAAGCTGGCATAAGCTTTTTCTAAAACCCGTGGCACTACCGTCATAAAAGTAGGTTTTACTTCTTTCAAATTATCGGCAACCGCATCTATAGACTCTGCATAATACACTGAAATCGAAAAATATTGATATAAATAAATCAACATACGTTCAAATACGTGACAAACCGGTAGAAGGCTTAAAGCTTTTTGAGTGCCAACTTCAAAAGGTACACGGGTGGCGCTATCCATTACGTTACTCACGATGTTTTTATGTGATAACATCACCCCCTTTGGAGTTCCTGTGGTTCCTGAAGTATAAATTAAGGTGGCTAAATCTTCGGGTTTTATATTTTCTTTCAGCTTTTCAACCTCTTCTTGTAGGGTTTCATCATCGCCCATTTCAAGAACTTCTCTCCAGCTTTTACATCCATCCAAATCCACAAAACTGTAAATTTCTTTGATTTGAGAGCCTTCCCGCGCAGCTTTTACTTTATCAAGAATCTCTTGATCCGAAACAAACATATATTTTATTTCGCTGTGTTTCAAAATATATTTATAAGCTTCCGGTGGATTAGTCGGATAAATAGGAACGTTTTGCGCCCCAATTTGTAAAATACCGATATCTAAGATATTCCATTCACTGATGTTGGCAGTAGTTATCACCCCAATTTTATCATTCGGTTTAATTCCGAGTTTTAATAACCCACGACTCATTCGGTTAGCCTGATCCAAATATTCTTGTGTGGAGAGGACATTCCATTTTCCGTTTCTTTTGGTAGCCAAGGCTTCTGAGATAGGATGATTTTCTGCTTGATAATAAGCTATATCGAATATGCGCGTTATATTTTCCATGAGTTTGTGTTCTTTTGCCAATGCAATTTAAGAAAATTTTATACCATAAAGAAGAGATTGCCAGCTTGTCTGGTTAAAAATGTGAATGTGATATCCTAATTTCGACTGATTACAAGGATCTCGATGTCATTTTTGCCGTTAGTCGATTTCCAAACTTGTTTCTTAGCTTCTCTCTCGGTGATAATCCAAGCTTTAAACAATCGGGAAGAGTCTTCCTTTTTTAAAGGTTTTAATAGAATATTTCCATCTGATTCTTCCCATTTAAAAGAAGCAGTGTCAATCTCCTCACTCTCAATAATATTAAAGTTGTTATTTCCAGTTCCGTTTTTGTTGAAAGTGATCGTCCCTATATTGTCATAGGTCGAGTTTTTACCGTTTTCTCTTTTTATTTCAAGCTTATCAATATTCCAAGTGTGTACCATGCTCTTAGAACAAGAAGAAAGAAAAAATACCAGGATTAAAAAGGTGAATGTATATTTCATATTTTTAAAAAATTATAGAAAAGTTTCATTGATGATAAATATAAATAATATCGGTTTGATACCACTGGTAATTTTTGATTTTAAATAGTTAACCTCAAAATAAAAACTGCCCCAAAGATATAGGGGCAGTCATTATTAATTTTGATCAATTATCAGATTAAGCTCGCGGACGATGCGTATTCATTCTTTCCTTGCGTTTTCTTAATTGCCGTTTTAAATCATTTATATTATTATATAAAGCTTTACTGAAACTTTCTTCAATCGATGAAATGAAAATTTCAGGTCCGGGCAAATTTAATTGTATTTCGCAAGCTTTGTCTTTTCGAGGATTGGCGGTAGTTTCCAACTCGTCCGGATTTGTCGATTTTTCCTTCTTAAAATAAACATCAGCACTTACGATAAAATCATAATAGCTCTTTAGTTTGTTCAGTTTTTCTCTCGCGAGTTCTTCAAGTGAATCACTGGCAGAAACATGTACATAATTAAAATGTATATCCATAAATAAAAATTTAAGGTGAATTTGAAAGATACAATAATTATGATATTTATACCTGTATATATTCGGAATTTTATCGATAAAAAAACTTTTTTTTAAAACCTTATTTCAATAGTCAACTTTTAGATTTTAAATATAACCATACTTTAAGCGTTTCGATTCACCATTGGGTTTTTGATTTGAGTTTATGAGCTGATAAAAACACGAGCTAAGGTTTTTTATAAACTGAAAAAGCATTATATTTGCGCGATTAAAAAAAAGGCGATGGAGTTCGCCAAAACCGCCAACAAGGCTGATGACTCCTACTCATTTTATTATTGTTGTTTGAAAAACATTTTACTATGATTAGGATACTTTTGTTGGTTGGATTTGGCGGGTTTTTAGGAAGTATAGGACGTTATCTTACCGGTCTTTTATTTTACCGAATTTGGCCGATCAACTTCCCGATAGGTACATTTATTGCCAATACTTTGGGTTGTTTGTTGATCGGTTGCATTTTTGGAATTTCTGAGAGGATGGAATGGTTTTCTCCGGAATGGAGACTGTTTTTTGCCACAGGTTTTTGCGGTGGATATACAACTTTTTCTTCCTTCTCTTTCGAAAACTTAAAAATGCTACAAGCAGGGCAGTATGGAGATTTTGGAGTGTATGCTATTTCAAGTATCGCTCTGGGAATGTTAGCTGTATTTGTAGGAATGTTATTAATTAGAATTTAAAACTATATATAATGAATTTTAACCCTTGGCATGATGCACCGATTGGTGATTCAGCACCGGAAATTGTGGAAGCAATTATCGAAATCCCACAAAATAGTAAAGCAAAATATGAATTGGATGAAACAACAGGGATGGTGCGCTTAGATCGCGTATTGTATTCTGCTATGAGATATCCCGTAAACTATGGATTTATTCCGCAAACTTACGGTGAAGATCATGATCCCTTAGATATTTTGGTGCTTTCTCAAGTCGATATCATTCCGATGTGTTTGGTGAATGTAAAAGTGATTGGCGTTTTACGAATGATAGATGATGGGGAACCTGATGATAAAATTATAGCGGTGGCCAATGATGATATGAGCGTACAACATCTGAATTCGGTGGAGGAATTATCCAATCATTATAAGGAGGAGTTGCTTAATTTCTTTGAAGATTATAAAAAACTGGAACGCAAAGAAGTAGAGATAAATGGAATTGAAGATAAAAAATCAGCTATCGAAATAATTGAAAGATCGATTGTAGCTTACCGAGAAAAGTTTGGCGATAAATAATTGTGGATATTATTTCAATAAAAAATCACGAATATAAGTTTAATCTTGTATTCGTGGCTTTTTGTTAATCGATATTTGGTTGTTTTTTGAAACTAATGCAGTGATTCAGTTTGTTGAACCCACGAGGTTTTATTTGATATTAACCGGTGTTATTCAGCTGAATCTTCTAATTCTTTTTTAATTTTATTTTGAAAATAAATCGTCAGACTGTCAATGGGGTTTTGTTGGATGTTGCCTAATTCCCAACCTCTTTCCTCTAAAATCTCTGCAATAATATTTTTTGAATAAAAAGCAATTGAGCCGACAAAGTGAATTGGAAGCTCTTGTGTTTGAGAGAACGGGGCTACCCATTTATCAAAATAAATATTCAAGCCTTTGCGCAACATATTTTCAAAATATTCGGGCATGGAATCATAGCTGAAAATAAATTTTGCAAAGTTAGCTAAGTAGGCATTTGGATTGTCTTTTTTATAAAGATTTTCTTTTACCTTGTAAGGAATAAGCTCATGTTTTTTTGCAAATTCTTGAGCTATATCTAACGGCATGTCTTTGTAATAATAATCTCTGAGCAATCGCTTGCCAAAATAGTTCCCACTGGCTTCATCCATAAGAATATATCCCATAGAGGGAGTATGAGTTTCCAAATCCTTACCATCAAACAAACATGAATTTGATCCGGTTCCTAAAATACAAACAATTCCAAAGGTGTTGGTTACGGAGAGGCAAGCGCCCATCAAATCTTCGTGCACTTCACTGCTTGCACGTCTAAAATATTTTTCTAAAAATCTCTTCAAACGGGTTTTGTTCTTTTCTGTTCCGCAACCTGCACCATAAAAATACACCCGAGAGACCTCTTGACTAATGTGAGCAATCTCTTCG
>DATGSA010000196.1:0-12250 GCA_035303085.1 Flavobacteriaceae bacterium | reverse complement strand
TTTGTTTAAGCCGTATTGCAAAACGTATTCTCTTGTGCTGGGGAAATAGCTCATATCCATGCGTTCTCGTTGGATTCTTAACATGTTGGCAACATCACACCATTCCAAAGCTCTTTGAAAGTCTGTTTCTACTTCTACTCCCAAACGTTCAATATAATGTGGCATCAGCGATCTTGGACCGCAAACTTTTATTTGAGCCCCTTGTTTTTGCAAGGCGAAAATATTGCTAAGCGCCACGCGACTGTGGAGAATATCTCCTACAATTACGATTTTTTTATCTTTTACTTCTCCTAATTTTTCTCGGATAGAGTAGGAGTCCAAAAGCGCTTGACTGGGATGTTCATGCGCGCCGTCTCCGGCATTTATAATACACGCATCTACATGTTTTGACAGGAAAATTCCCGCTCCGGGATTGGGGTGTCGCATCACTACCATATCCACCTTCATCGAGAGAATGTTGTTGACCGTATCAATCAGCGTTTCTCCTTTATTAACAGAAGATGAGGAAGCAGCAAAATTAACAGTATCTGCGCTTAGTCGTTTTTCAGCAAGCTCGAAAGATAATTTTGTTCGCGTGCTGCTTTCAAAGAATATATTGGCAATGGTAATATCGCGCAGTGAAGGAACTTTTTTGATCGGACGGTTAATCACCTCTTTAAAATGATCGGCAGTCTTGAAAATGAGCTCAATATCATTCTTCTCGAGATATTTAATTCCTAATAAATGATTGACACTTAGTTCATTCATAATTATTCATTGACAAGATAAACACAATCCTCATCCGCATTTTCTAACCAGTGTACTTTTACCTTTTCAGTGTTGATAGAATCAACTTTTCTTCCTCTGTAATCCGGTTGAATAGGTAAATGTCTGCTGAATCTTCTATCGATTAAAGTGAGTAACTCTACCTCCTTGGGTCTGCCAAAAGATTGTATTGCCGTTAATGCTGCATTAATACTTCTTCCGGTATATAAAACATCGTCTATAAAGACAACTTTTTTGTTTTCTACTAAAAAATTGATTTTGGTAGTGTTGGCACGAAGGGTTTTGTCACTTCTTCTAAAGTCATCCCTGAAAAATGTGACGTCTAATTCTCCGGTTTTTAAGTCGGTAATTTGATATTCTTCTTTTAGAATTTTCCCCAAACGGTTGGATAGATAAACTCCCCTGGGTTGAATTCCTATAAGCACACTCTCAGAAAAATCGTCGTGATTCTCAATCAGTTGACAAGCCAGTCGATGCAAAGTGATGTTTATTTCATCCGCATTAAGCAAGACTTTTTGGGACATATGGTAGCGGCTCAAATTGTTTTGTACAAAAATAAGAAATTAACCTGCATTATTCACATATAAATTGAGGCAAAATATAATAAACAAGAATACTTATAGAAAGTCATAGTCGGCCTTGAAAATAAATATCCCAAATTCAGCTGTTTCTTAAGTAAGGTAATTCTCTACCAATAACGAATTTACGCAACCTGCCTAACTATAGCACTTTATATTTTATTGCTGCACTACCACAAGTAGCCTTTTTTAATACTATAAAATTCAACTTCTGATACCGTCTCCAAAAGTGTGTAAAACGCACATTTCTTATCTTTGATTTAATCATTAATAAAAATCAAAAACTATGCATTTTACACAACGTAATAAAATTATTACAGACCTCATAAAAAAAGAAGATGGATTAAATATCATTTTAATAAGCCGTATGTGCAATTCGAAAAATTATCACTTAATAATGCAATACTAATTTTCACGAATATTCGGGAGTTATTCAGTAGGAAATAAAAAGAAGTCAATCAAAATCATCGGGATCAAAAGGGATGTCGTCATCCGGATCGGGGGTGTCATAGTCTATTCCCGGCGGATTAAACAACCCCCATCTGTCGATAATATAATCCCAAGGATCAAAGGTTTTGACCCATTCAGCAAATAGAATCCGAAAATCTTCAATGTTTTCGCGAAGAAGTTCTATATAATCTTCATCTTTTAATCCGATTGTTCTGATTCCACTTGTTGCAGCTAAGATATCTCGAGCTGCTTTTCTGATTAATGCAGCATTTTCCATTTTTAAATCATAAAGATCTGCTCCATAAGCTCCGGCTATTTTTGCGGGAATCAAGAAACCATCTGCAGCAATTTGCTCACCGTAAGCTTTGATAAGCTCCTCATTTTCTCCTTCATAGTATCTGCAAACTATAGAAAGTTGATAGCACAACATAGAGATATCGTCGGCTTTCTTATAAAGAGCTGAGTTTTGGAAATCGGAATCGAAGTCACTTTCCATGGTATAGAAGTTTTGGCGGTTAAGGTTAATTATACGAAATTATTCGTCTTCGGGTGCCAATCTGATTACCAGTCCCTCTAAGGCTTGAGTAATAGGGATTTGGCATCCCAATCTGGAATTATTTTCTACATAAAATGCTTCTGAAAGCATAGCTTCCTCATCCGCTTGCATTTCGGGAGTGGGATGATCGGATTCTATATAAACTTGACAAGAAGCGCACATAGCCATTCCACCACAAGTGCCTAAAACAGGCAGTTCATAAGCTTGGCAAAGCTCCATCAGATTCATTCCCATGTCTGTTGGAGCCTGCACCAAATGTTTTTTGTCTTCACGATCTATAATGGTGATATTAACGTCTTTACTCATCTAACTTCGAAATATATCAAATCGTTTCTACCACGGCTTTTTCCGCTTGTTTTTTACTGCCGTCAAATCCATTTATTCCCGAGACAGTAGTGTATTTCATCACATATCGTTTGTTGGGGTAGATTCTGTTATACACGCTTTGACACATCATAGTAGCTTCGTGGAATCCGCATAAAATCAAATTTAATTTCCCCGGATAAGTATTGATATCACCAATGGCATAAACGCCGGGAATATTGGTTTGGTAATCCAAGCTGTTATTGACTTTAATTGAGTTTTTTTCTATTTCCAACCCCCAGTCTTCTAACGGACCGAGTTTGGGAGATAATCCGAAAAGTGGAATAAAGTAATCGGTCTTTAATTCAAACTCTTCTTTAGTATCATCTTTTTTGCGAATCAATACTGATTCCAAACTGCCGTTTCCATGGAGTTCTTCTATTTCTGCGGGGGTGACCAAGTTGATTTTACCTTGATTTCTCAAATCTCTTACTTTCTCAACAGAGTCTAATGCACCTCTAAATTCGCGGCGTCTGTGGATCAATGTCAATTCATCTGCTATTCCGGCTAACTCAATACTCCAATCTAAGGCAGAGTCTCCGCCTCCGGCAAGTACTACTTTTTTTCCTCGGAAATCTTCCGGTTCACGAATCATATAATCAACTCCTTTCCCTTCAAAATCTTGTATATTGGGAATATGTGGTTTCCGCGGTTCGAAACTGCCTAATCCGCCGGCAATTGCTACCGCTTTGGCGTGATGTTTTGTTCCTTTATTGGTAGTAACGATAAAAGACCCATCGTCCAGTTTCTCTAAAGTCTCCGCTCTTTCTCCTAAGGTAAACCCCGGTTGGAAGGGGGCGATTTGTTCCATCAGATTATCTACTAAACCTTGAGCTGAGATTTCCGGAAATCCGGGAATATCATATATGGGTTTTTTGGGGTATATTTCCGCTAATTGACCGCCCGGTTGAGGCAAAGCATCAATTAAATGGCATCTTAGTTTTAACAAACCTGCTTCAAATACGGTAAACAACCCTGTAGGTCCCGCACCGATAATTAAAATGTCTGTTTTTATCATTTTTTTATTAAGTTTATTGTATGGATAAAATAACTGTCCAAATTTCAGTAAAATAACTCTTGTTTAAAATGATATTAATCAGTCTTCCAGATTAATGACTTTTTCAATTTGAGGAGCATATTTTTTGATGGTCATTTCAACTCCCGCTTTTAGGGTCATGTTGTTGATTGAACAGTTGGCACAATTGCCTTCCAATTGCACTTTAACGGTATTTGAGTTTTCATCAATTTCAACTAAAGAAATATCTCCGCCATCTCTTTGTAAAAAGGGACGAATCTCGTCAAGAGCTTGGACAACATTGTCTTTCAATTCTTTATTTACAAGCGTTTTCATAAATTCTATTTTTGATTGACGGCACTACAGCCAGCCATGGTAGTAATTTTAACAGCCTCAGTTGGAGGTAAATTTTTATTTCTTTTTATAGTTTCGCTTACCACATTTCTGGCCATCTGGGTAAAGGCTTCTGAAATGGGCGTGCTTTCTTGTAATGCAGCCGGATGACCAACGTCTCCTGCTTCCCGAATGCTTTGAACTAATGGAATCTCTGCTAAAAGAGGCACTCCTAAATCTTCAGCCAAAAATTGTGCTCCTTTTTCACCGAAAATATAATACTTGTTTTCAGGAAGTTCGGCTGGAGTAAAATAAGCCATATTTTCCACAAAACCTAAAACCGGTACATTGATGCTTTTTTGGGTGAACATGGTTACCCCGCGTTTGGCATCACCTAAAGCTACTTTTTGTGGCGTACTGACGATTATAGCTCCGGTAATTGGAATAGACTGAACTACCGACAAGTGAATATCTCCTGTTCCCGGGGGTAAATCTACTATGAGAAAATCCAATTCTCCCCAATCGGCATCAAAAATCATTTGATTAAGTGCTTTTGCAGCCATTGGTCCACGCCAAACAACGGCTTGATCGGGTTCAGTAAAAAATCCAATAGATAAGATTTTCACGCCATAACTTTCTATGGGTTTCATTTTGGATTTTCCATCTACATTGACCGCAGTTGGTCGTTGTCCTTCAACATCAAACATCGTTGTGGTTGAAGGTCCATAAATATCCGCATCTAAAATTCCGACTTTTAAACCAAATTTTTGAAGACTGATCGCTAAGTTTGAAGCTACGGTAGATTTGCCAACGCCTCCTTTTCCCGAAGCTACAGCCACAATGTTTTTTATTCCCGGAATAGGCTTCCCTTTTATCTCGGCCATAGTATCCTTGCTTGGAGCATTTACAGTGATATTGACCTTGACTTTAGCTTTTTCGTTTACCTGATCGTGAATAGCTTTCATCACGTCAACTTGAGCACGTTTTTTAATGTGCATGGAAGGTTTAGAAACTTCTAAATCTATTACTACTTCGTCTCCGAAAATATTGATGTTCTTGACTGCGTTGCTTTCTACAAAACTCTGACCGGCACCGGCTTCAGTAACGGTATCTAATGCTTTAAGAATAGCTTTCTTTGTTAACTTCATTATTATAAATAATTTTTTATCTCTCTTACTTAGAATTATTCTAAAATACAAATATAAGATATAAGTCGGTATTTGTGAACCGAATTGTCGGAATTTATACCACGATGAATACAGCCGGAATTTACACCACTGAAATAAGGTGCAATACTTTTGAAAATGATTTTTATTTAAAATCTATATTGTTCACAGCATCATATACCATAGGAGATTCAAAGCCTTTGCGCAATAAATAGTCAACAATTTTTCTCTTCTTTTTTAATGGATGTGTTTCGGAAATTGATTGTAATCTTTTTTCCAATTGATTTTTAAAGGTCTGTAAATATTCTTCTTCATCAATTTGAAGCAAGGCTTTATCGATTAGATATCCTGAAATTTGCCGAGATTCCAGCTCTTTTCGGATGCGATATCTTCCCCATTTTTGTAAATTAAATTTGTCGTAAGCAAAAGTTTTTGCAAATCTTTCCTCATTTAAAAAATCTTCACTGATAAGTTTGACGATGATTTCATCTTGATATTCCGGTTGAATTTGGAGCTGATAAAGTTTTTGTTTGACTTCTTTGTGGCAGCGTTCTCTGTATGTACAAAACCGCATAAGTTTTTGCAGCGCTTCTTCCAAGGTGTGATATTTCGGCGTTTTCATAGTTCTAAAATAGCTATAATTAACTTGATTTGCACTCGAAATTAAGCAAAAAAAAACCCCAAAAGAAAAGTCAATTGGGGTTTAAAGTTTATAAAATCACTTAATCACTTTTCCATTTTTATCGTGAAAGTGATATTCTAAATAAGTGTATGCATCTCTTGATAGCACTTTCACCCATCGCTTATGGTCAAAAAACCATTTGCTGCGAGGCGAAGGAAAGCCTTTTGTTAAATAGGCTGCTATAAAAGGATGTGCACTTATGCTCAAATTCTTATGACCTTGTTTTAATAATTTTTGTAAATCAGTATTAATTTTATCAAGAATTATAATGGGTGCTTCAATTTCTCCCTTTCCGTTTGGATTTGGATTTTCTTCACGGGTTTTTATTTTGATTACAGGTCGCACACGTTCTCGTGTGATCTGAATCAATCCGAATTTTGTCGGAGGTAAAATTTTATGCTTTGCCGGATCGTCACTCATTGCTTCGACTAAATGATTGTATAAAGCTCGTCTGTTTTCAGCTTTTCTCATATCGATAAAGTCTACAACAATAATTCCGCCCATATCTCGCAAACGCAATTGGCGTGCTACTTCTGTGGCACTTATCAGGTTGACTTCTAAAGCGGTGTCTTCCTGGTTTTTAGTTCTGTTACTGCGGTTGCCGCTATTTACGTCGATCACGTGCATAGCTTCTGTATGATCAATGACAAGGTAAGCTCCTTTTGCCATAGAAACATTTTTACCAAATGCGGTTTTAATCTGTCGCTCTACACCGAACTTTTCAAAAATTGGTGTTTGCTTTGTATATAATTTTACGATAGATTCTTTTTCAGGCGCTAAACTGGCGACCCGATCTTTTATCTGCTCATATAATTCTTCGTCATTTGTGCGGATGGAAGTGAAAGATTCATTAAAGATGTCTCGAATAAACGAGGAGGCCCAATTGAGTTCGCTAAGTACTCTGGAAGGGTGATTGGCTCTTTTAAGCTTTTTAGCCATTCCAAGCCAACGTTTCTTTAAATTTTGAATGTCTTGGTCAAGATCAGCTACCTTTTTCCCCTCGGCTACAGTTCGGATAATAATTCCGAAACCTTTGGGCTTGATGCTTCTGACCAGACGTTTTAAACGGTCTTTTTCTTTTTTGTCTCCTATCTTTTGAGAGATAGAAACCCGATTTGAAAAGGGAACCAATACCACGTATCGTCCCGGAAAGGAAAGTTCACTGCTCAATCGAGGTCCTTTGGTAGAAATGGGCTCTTTTACCACTTGCACCAATATCGATTGATTGGGTTTGAGAACGTCAGTTATTACACCGTGTTTATTTATATCTTTTTCAAAAGGAAAATTTTTAAGATCGTAATCTTTTTGTTTTCCGGATCTTATACCATTTAAGAATTTTATCAAAGAAGAAACTTGAGGTCCCAGATCGTGATAGTGTAGAAAACCATCTTTTTCATAGCCGACATCCACAAATGCGGCATTCAATCCAGGTAAAGCTTTTCTAATTTTGGCCAGAAATACATCTCCAACCACAAAATTTTTATTCTTTTCTTCTCTGTGTAATTCTATAAGTTTTCCATCTTTTGACAAGGCAAAATCTACTGCATCTGAATTTGAACGAATTATTAGTTCTTTACTACTCATGCGTATTCGATTTTTATCCACACTTTCTCTTTGGAAAGCATAGATGGATTAAACAAATTTTGTCACATAAATATATAGTTAAATATTTTTTGATGTGAATTATTCCGAAGAAGTCCACAAGGACTTCGATGTCAATGAACTTGAAAAACCTCTGCTAATAAAAACAAGAGGTATAAAAACCCACTTGAAAAAAGATAATCTATTTTTCAAGTGGATCATAAGTTATTTTTTCTTTTTATGTCGATTAGAACGGCTGCGTTTTTTGCGCTTATGTGTTGCCATCTTTGCTCTTTTTCTTTTTTTACCACTTGGCATAATGCTAATAGTTTTTAAAGTTAATAATTAATTTACTCTTCTTCAACGGGAACATTTTCTTTAACGCCCTCGAGAAATACTTTTGCCGGTCTAAAAGCTGGTATGTTATGAGCCGGGATTCTGATAGTCGTGTTCTTAGAAATGTTTCGACCGGTTTTTGCAGCTCGCTTTTTGACAATAAAACTACCAAATCCACGTAAATAAACGTTTTCTCCGGATTGTAATGAATCCTTAACTTCTACCATAAAGGTTTCAAGCATGGCTTGTACGTCATTTTTTTCCATGCCAAGCTTTTCTGAGATATTACTTACGATTTCTGCTTTTGTCATATTTCAATTTCTTTTCTTAGTATTTCTTTTATAATAATTACTGGGGTGCAAATATACGAATTTAATTATCATAACCTAAAAGCATAACCCATTAAATTATAATGGAATAAACTTGTATCATTGCAAAAAAAGAGAACTTGCAGGACTTTAATAAAATAATCACCCGATGGTATATCGAAAATAAACGAGAATTGCCATGGCGCGAATCTACAGATCCATATAAGGTATGGCTCAGTGAAGTGATGTTACAACAAACACGAGTGGCACAAGGTTTACCTTACTATCTAAAGTTTATAAAGGTTTTTCCAACAGTGTATGACTTAGCTGCGGCAGATGAACAAGAGATATTAAAACTTTGGCAAGGTTTGGGATATTATTCCCGAGCGAGAAACCTTCATCACACCGCAAAAGTTGTAGTAAAAAAGTATAACGGTAATTTTCCGACAACCTACAAAGAATTGAAAACGCTCAAAGGGGTGGGAGATTATACCGCCAGTGCTATTGCATCGATCTGTTATCAAGAGCCTAAAGCGGTGTTGGACGGGAATGTGTTTAGAGTATTTTCGAGGTTTTTCGGGTTGGATTCACCTATCAATTCTACAGAAGGAAGGAAATTATTTAAAAACAAAGCAGAATTGCTATTGGACGAAAAAAATCCGGGTCAATACAATCAGGCTATAATGGAGTTTGGGGCGTTGCAGTGTAAACCTAAAAAACCGCTGTGTGATTCTTGTCCGTTACAAATAAACTGTGTCGCTTTTCAGCATGGGAAAATTGCTGAACTGCCTGTCAAGTTGAAAAAGGGGAAAGTTAAAGAACGACATTTAAATTACTTTGTATTCTTATCCGATGACAACTTTACGGTTTTACAACAACGAACCAAAAGAGGAATTTGGAAAAAACTTTATGAATTCCCAATGGTTGAAACTCAAGAGGAAATGCAAAAGGATCATATAATGGAGATAAAAAAAACACAAACAACAGGTATAAAACCGCAAGATATATATGCTTTTAATACAAAATCCATAAGGCATCAACTCACCCACCAACGTTTGATGGTCAAATTTTGGATTGTGCAAAAAAATGAGTTATCGAAAGTTGTACAGAACCCCGACAGGTTGATTATCAAATATGAGGATATCAAAGACTTTCCTGTTCCTGTAGTTATTGACAATTTTTTAAATGCCTTTGAATATAAGGATTAAACTTTTGTATATTTACACTTTGCAAAGTCATTGTGATTTTGCAGATGATTGCAAATTAATAAAAAAGGAAATTATATGGCTTCTCAAGGCTCGTTAAATAAGGTGATGCTTATCGGAAATGTTGGTACAGAAATTAAGATGCATTATTTTGATGGAGGCGGATGTATAGGCAATCTTAGCTTAGCCACAAATGAAGCTTATGTCAACAAATCTACCAATCAAAAAATTGTCAATACCGAATGGCACAATATTGTAGTGCGCAATAAACTTGCTGAAATTTTTGAAAAACATGTAAAGGTAGGAGATAAGTTGTATGTGGAAGGACGGATAAAAACAAGGAAATGGAAAGATGACCAAGGTCTGGATAGATATACAACTGAAATACAAGTATCGGAGTTTACTTTCTTAAGTACAAAAAATGAAGAACGTACTCCTAATGAGCAGAAAAAAGTAAGCGATAACGCTCAAAGAAAAGAATAAAACATAAGTTTAAAAAGCAGTCGTTTTACCGATTTGGAATAGTATTACCTAAAATAAATAATCAATCTTGGACCCTGATCCTTCAAGTTTATGGTTTTTGGCCAATTTTGGCTATCCGCAAATGTTAAATTTGCTGGTGATTTTGATATTGCTTCTATGCTCAGCGCTTATTTCCGGCTCTGAGGTGGCATTGTTTTCTTTAACCCCTGCTGATTTTCCTGAAGAAAAGGACGAATATACACATAAGCAGAAAATCTTATCCAATTTATTAGATGATCCTCAACGTTTATTAGCAACTGTCTTGGTAGCAAATACTTTTGTTAATATCGCCATTGTGTTGTTATTTGATAACCTGGGAGATCAATTGATGGATGGGGTAGATGCAGCTGTTTTTGGAATTAAACTCCAGTTTATTATAAAAGTTATTGTCGTTACTTTTTTCCTATTGTTGTTTGGAGAAATCCTTCCAAAAATCTACGCTTCCCGCGAAAACAAACGTTTTGCTAATTTTATGGCGATTCCTTTGAATGTTTTAGATAAAATACTCAGTGTTTTTAGTGTTCCCATGGAGGCTTTTACACGCTCGATCAGAGGTAGATTGGGACACGCTAATAGCGGCTTAAGTGTAGATCATCTTTCGCAAGCGTTGGATTTGGCAGATGAACAGGATACCACCCAAGAAGAACAAGAGATTTTACAGAGTATTGTTTCTTTTGGAAATACAGATACCAGACAGGTAATGCAGCCGCGAACAGATATTTTTGCTTTGGAAAAAAAAGAAACCTACCAAGATATTATCGGTAAAATAATTGATCAAGGATTCTCTCGAATTCCTGTTTATGAGGAAGGTTTAGATAATGTAATCGGGATTTTATATGTAAAGGATTTATTGCCCTACCTTGAAAAAGAAACCTTTGAATGGCAAAAATTACTGCGTCCCCCTTATTTTGTTCCTGAAAATAAAAAACTGGATGATTTGCTGAATGATTTTAAAATTAAAAAAATTCATCTGGCAATTGTTGTAGATGAGTATGGGGGCACCAGAGGATTGATTACCATGGAAGATATTATTGAGGAAATTGTTGGCGAAATCAGCGATGAATATGACGATGACGAATTGTTTTTCTCCAAAATGGACGAAGATAATTATGTCCTTGAAGGAAAAACTTCTTTGGTTGATTTTTATAGGATAGCCCAAATCGATGATACTGAACTTTTTGAAGCGAATAAAGGAGAGTCCGAAACCGTAGCAGGATTTATCTTGGAGATTTCAGGAGAATTTCCCAAAAAAGGAGAAAAAATATATTTTGAAAACTATATATTTACTGTTGAGGTAGTGGATTTAAAACGTATCATACAGGTGAAATTTTCAAGAACATGAAAAGGGTTTTATACACTATAATCGGGTTGCTGATGGTTTGGGGATGTCAAGAAAATTATAAACCCAAACCGCAGGGGTTTTTGGCGCTGAATTTTCCTGAACCAGAATATAAAAACATTCGAAAAGACTGTCCTTTTACATTTGAAGTGAATAAAAATGCAGTTATAAAAACTCCTAAAACAAATAGGGATTGTAATTTTGATATCGTTTATCCAAATTCTAAAGGTGTGATCTATATCACCTATGAAAAAGTAAATGATAACTTGGAGAAATTATTGGCAGACGCACAACAGCTTCCACTTAAACACACGATTAAAGCGGATGAGATTTCCGGAGATGAGTATGTCAATCACGCTCGACAAACCTTTGGGATGTTATATACAGTTACGGGAGATGCTGCTTCTCAAGCACAATTTTATATTACCGATAGTACCGATAACTTTATGACGGGGTCTATATACTTTAGACGTACACCAAACTATGATTCGATTTTTCCGGCAGCCGAGTATATAAAAGATGATATGAAAAAATTGATGGAAACTTTAGAATGGAAAAATCGGGAATAAAAAAAATCCGGCCCTAATTTATATTAGCTGAAGGTTGATTTAACTCACAAAAAACTTATGTAGCCTAACCTCTTAAAAGAAAGAGGAGTAGTGTTATTTATAACGATGTTGGACTCAAAAAACAAATAAACTATGTGCTATTAAAATCTATTTCGTATTTTTGTTACCATGGGAAAAGAAAAAGTTATACTGGTTAATGAAAAAGATGAGCCAATTGGGTTGATGGAAAAAATCGAAGCTCATGAAAAGGGACTGCTCCATCGCGCCTTTTCCGTTTTTATATACAATGATAAAAACGAAATAATGTTACAACAAAGAGCAGCGCATAAATATCATTCCCCGGGTTTATGGACCAACACATGTTGCAGTCACCCGCGAGAAGGAGAAACTGTCGAGGATGCCGGAAAAAGAAGGCTTCAAGAAGAAATGGGTTTTGAGACAGAAGTAAAACACGTTACTTCTTTTATTTATAAAGCTGCGTT
>DATGSA010000195.1:0-4317 GCA_035303085.1 Flavobacteriaceae bacterium | reverse complement strand
TCCAGTTTTTATATGAAGCTCAAGAAGCGGTAGAAAAAGGTATTTCAGCTTATGAAGAAGTGTTGCGCAACACCGAAAATATGAAAAATCAAGGTTATGCCAAAGAATCCGATGTGTTGTTGGTAAAAGTCGGTTTGTCTGAAGTAGAAAACAAACTGATCGAAATCAACAATAATATTTCAAACTTATCGGACTATTTATCTTGGTTAATGGGGGTTGAAAATGAAGTAGTTTATACACCAACACGAGAGTTATCGCTACTTTTGGACCCCGTTCAACATGCAGATTTCTCAGAAGCACGCGCTGATATTTTAGCGATGAAAAGCGGAATTGAAGCGCAGAATAAAATGCTTTCTACCAGTAAAAATGGATTGCTTCCTCGGTTAAATGCCTTTGGAGAATTTTATTACCAAGATGAAAATATTCTTGGTTTTGGTGCTAATGCTTATATGGCTGGTGTCTCTTTATCTTGGAATATTTTTGATGGTAATAAAACTTTAAACTCAGTTAAAAGAAATAGAATAAAGAGAGATAAGTCACAATCGGAAATGAAATTACATATTGAGAAAAGCAAGTTGGAATTACAAAAAACACAACGAGAATTGACGGCGCAGGAAGCGAAAATAAACCTAACGCAGACCGCAAAAGATCAAGCTTCTGAAGCTTTGCGAATCCTTGAGAACAGATATGCTGAAGGTTTAGAAAAAACTTCTGACCTATTGGTTGCTCAAGCTAAGGAATTAGAAAAACAAGTGGATTATTTAGAGCAGATCAAAGATTACAATTTGCTGGTCATTCAAATTAAATTTTTAACGAACAACAACAATTAAATCTATAATCAAATGAAATTCAAAGTTATACTTTTTTTATCTCTGTTAGTCTTGGCGGTTTCTTGTTCAAAAGACAAGGAGAGAACCGCGGTTGAACTCCCACCGGTTCCTGTTGTTACAGAAGAACTTTCTGAAAGTGATTCGGGTAAATACATTACTGCCAGCGGACAAATAGAAGCAGAAAATAGCGCGCAGCTCAGTACCCGAATTATGGGTTATGTCACTGCCGTAAACGTAAAAGTAGGAGAGAAAGTCGATAAAGGTCAACAACTGGCTTCTATCAGTAGCTCTGATTTACAAGCAAAAAAAGGTCAAGCAGAAGCAGGAATTTTACAAGCAACTGCAGCTTTTAATAATGCTAAAAAGGATTATGAGCGTTTCCAAAAACTATTCGACCAAAACAGTGCCACGCAAAAAGAATTGGATGATATGAAAACGCAGATGGAAATGGCAAAAGCACAACTCGAAACTGCAAAACAAATGAGCAAGGAAGTTGATGCACAGTTTTCCTATGCAAATCTCAGAGCTCCTTTTTCGGGAGTGGTTACCGGAACATTCGTCAAAGAAGGAGATATGGCAAATCCGGGAATGCCGATTATCAGTTTGGAAGATACCGGAAAACTCGAAGCTAAGGTAAGGGTATCTGAAAGTGAAATTTCCAAAATAAAACCGGAAATGAAAGCGGAGGTAAATATAAAGTCTTTAAACAAAACGCTTCAGGGAAAGGTTACGGAAATAAGCAGTTCTTCCAGAAATACAGGTGGACAATATATTGTGAAAGTTGACTTGGAAGACGAAGATTTGCAGATTTATTCCGGAATGTTTGTCAACGTAAGATTTGAGATTGATGCTGATAAGACAGACATAACAGATACGGAAAGTGTGATGCTTATTCCTAAGAAAGCCATTATAAAAGAAGGTCAACTCAACGGAGTTTATGTGGTCGGAGATGATGAGGTTGCTATTTTGAGATGGTTGCGATTAGGGAAAACCTATGGAGATCAAGTAGAAGTACTTTCAGGACTTTCCATAGGAGATCAATACGTTGTGGAAGCTGAAGACCGGCTGTATAACGGCTCAAAAGTGAGTATTAAATAGGTAACAATTCTTGACTGTAAAAATTAGTTTAAGAAATTAAAATTATTATAAAATGCAAAAAGGAATTTCAGGAAAAATAGCGTCGATGTTTTTGACATCCAAGTTGTCGCTGTTGTTGATGATAGCTTTATTGATAGTTGGATTATATAGTGCTTCGTTAATCCCAAGGGAAGAGGAACCGCAGATTAATGTTCCTATGGTCGATGTGATGATCGGTTATCCGGGAGCGAGTCCAAAAGAGGTGGAACGCAGAGTAGTAGAGCCTTTGGAGAAAGTACTGTCCAACATAAAAGGCGTAGAGCACCTGCACAGTACTGCAGATAATGGACAAGCGATGATTATTGTCCAGTTTTATGTCGGGGAAGATGTCGAGCGGTCTTATGTGAAATTATATGATGAGATTATCAAAAACATGGATAAAATGCCGGAAGGCATTCACCCACCAATGATTAAAACCCGTTCTATTGACGACGTGCCTGTTTTGGGGTTGACGCTGTGGAGTGAGGAATACAACGATTTCGAGTTGCGTCAATTGACCGAAGAATTAACCGGAGAGATCAAGAAAATAAAAGATGTTTCTACCACAAATTTAATTGGTGGAAGAACCCGCGCTTTAAAAGTAGTCTTAGACAAAGCTAAAATGGCCGAAAATGGAGTTGATGCTTTGTCTATTATGGAAATTATCAAAGCGGCTAACAGCAGTTCGCAATCCGGAAGTTTTGTTCAGCATAATCAAGAATATTTGATTACTACCGGCGAGTTTTTAGCAAGTAAAGAAGATGTGGAAAACCTCATTGTTGGCGTGAATAATAATATGCCGGTTTATTTACATCAAGTAGCTCAAGTTCAAGACGGACCGGCTACTAATGCGGACTATGTTTCTTTTGGCTATAGTCAGTTCAATCAGGATTATGCCGAGTATCCTTCTGAATACAATGCTGTTACTCTATCTATTGCGAAAGTACAAGGAGCAGATGCGATGCAGATTGCAGATAAGGTTCTAGCTAAAGTGGAAGATCTGAAAAAAGAACTTATTCCCAGCACCGTACACGTAGAAGTAACCCGAAATTATGGGGAAACTGCTTCCGAAAAAGTGTCCGAGTTATTTTCGAGTTTGTTCATCGCCATTATGGTGGTAACCGGATTGGTGATGTTGGCAATGGGATGGCGCGGTGGATTGGTAGTTTTCCTCTCCGTTCCGTTGACTTTTGCGTTGACCTTGGCCAGCTATTATCTTTTAGGATATACCCTAAACAGAATTACCTTATTCGCCTTGGTTTTTGTGGTGGGAATTGTGGTAGATGACAGTATTATTATTGCAGAAAATATGCACAGACATTTTAAAATGCGACGTTTGCCTTTTAAAGACGCCGCTTTATATGCGATAAACGAAGTGGGAAACCCGACGATTTTGGCAACTTTCATCGTGATTGCTTCAATCTTCCCGATGGCTTTTGTTTCAGGGATGATGGGACCTTATATGAGCCCGATGCCCATAGGTGCTTCTATTGCAATGTTACTTTCTTTACTCATCGCCCTGACGATTACTCCTTATTTGGGATATCATTTGTTGAGGGTAAAAAAGAAAGAAGAAGTAAAAAAAGACGAAGCGGAAAAAACCAGTTGGATATACAGGTTTTTTGACAAATACCAACGTCCGCTTTTAGAAAGTCCTAAAAGACGTACCGTTTTGTTTATTGGTGTAGTCTTATTGTTAGGAGGAGCGTTATCGCTGTTTTATACCAAATCGGTAGCCGTGAAAATGTTGCCTTTTGACAACAAAAATGAATTTCAAGTAGTCATCGATATGCCGGAAGGAACCACTTTAGAAGAAACTTCAGCAGTAACGCGTGAAATTTCGCATTACTTAACTACGGTTTCCGATGTGGTGAATTATCAGAGTTATGTAGGAACCTCGGCACCGATTACTTTTAACGGTTTGGTGCGGCATTATGATTTGAGAGGAGGAAGCCATATGGCTGATATCCAAGTGAATTTGTTATCAAAAGATGATAGAAAACTGCAAAGTCATGATATTGCTAAAAATGTTCGCCCCGGAATTCAAGAAATAGCAACCAAGTATGGGGCTAATGTTAAAGTTGTCGAGGTACCCCCCGGTCCGCCAGTGCTTTCTACATTGGTTGCAGAGGTGTATGGTCCCGATTATGAAGAGCAGATCAAAGTAGCTGAAGAAGTGAAATCTATTCTCGAAAACACCGAGGATGTTGTCGATATCGACTGGAGTGTGGAAGAGGAGCAAACGGAATACAGATTGGAAATAGATCGTGAAAAAGCGATGCTTTACGGAATTGTTCCCGAGCAAATAGTTGGAAATATAACCTATTTATTGAGAGAGCAGCCGGTTTCCAATTTATATGATGAAAACTCC
>DATGSA010000194.1:0-14126 GCA_035303085.1 Flavobacteriaceae bacterium | reverse complement strand
ACCGCCAGATTTTCGGTGTTGAGCATTTTATAGAGTTCATCGTTGAGCTCAATGCGGTTTTTAACGATAATTCCTTCTCCAAATATTTCTTGAAGTTGATCTTTGATGGTGTTTTCTTTAACTCCCGGAGCCAGTTTTATTTCTATTCCTGAAACTTCTTCAGGGTTTAAACTCAATAATTTAGTGGCTGAGGAAAGCGGCATAAAGACATATTTGTCATTTAACTCCTCATTGATACTGTAAATTCCTACCGGTACTGTGTTCATAGAATTAAACGCCTTGGATGGGTCGGTTATAATTCCTTTTCCGGGTTTAGGAACACGAAGATTTAAAACATCACCATATCCGCTTAACCCCATCGAGAGTTTGTGGGCAATATCGATTCCCATTACCGCTTGTTGATCGCCTTGTTTAAACCAGAATCCGGCAATAAGTGACTTGTCTGTAGCCGTTACATTATTAAAATTGAAATCGACTCCTTTAATCATCGCCGGCATGCTCCTGTTTTCATAAGTGAGCAAAACCCTTTCTTCTATCACCTTCGAATAACCTTGAATCCCTTCCAAGTTTCTGAGCTTTCTTGCCTTTGTGGTGTCCAAAGTGATATATTTTCCCGCAGCGGGAACAGCTTTGAGATCCGGGTCAATTTCATTGGTATATTGGATGCTGAATTCTTTCAGCCCGGCAAACCCCGACAATACAATAAGTAAAGCCAAAGTGCCTGCAAAAACACCAACTCCGGCAATTATGGTGATGATGTTGATGGCATTGTTTTTACTCTTTGAAAACAAATACCGTTTGGCGATGTAAAATGAAAATTTCAATTAGATCTTTTTGCGTTTATCTAATAAATCAGGTTGCTTGATTGGATCTTCTTTTTTCTTAATCGCCTCATCTATTTTATCGATATACTCTAAACTATCGTCTAAATACAATAATAATTCAGGGAATTTCCTCAATTGGTGTTTCGCCCGTTGGGCAACTTTGTTTTTTAGTTGTGTGCGACGTCTTTGTATATCTTCCATCACCTTTTCAACTTTGTCATTAGGGAATATACTGAGATAAGCTTTAGCCAAAGAAAAATCAGAAGTAATCCTGACTTTTGTTACACTAACAATAACCCCCGACTGACCTGTGCTTCGCAGTTCTTTTTGAATAATTTCTGCTAAATCGTGCTGAATTAACGTAGCAACTTTTTTCTGTCTGTTTGTTTCTTGTTCCATAATTACAAAATTAAACTTTTCTAACGCAAGTATCAAATATAGCGGAAAGGGATAAGTTCGAATGAGGTAAGATGCTTTTTTTACTGATAATTTATGATTTCGAGTTTTGGGCTGTGTTTTGTCTTTAATTCTTTTGACCGAAAAGCACCCTCCAAATTGATTTGCCTTTTCATGATGAGTAGGATTAAAGACAAGACACTAAATTTTTTTGTTGTAGCAAACAGCTTGTTGGTAATGTAATACAGTTTTGATTTCAACAAGAAAAAAGATAGACTATTTGTATTTCTGAAGAAAGGTTTACTGCATTCAAGTCACAAAAGAAATTTTTGGTTTTGGAGGAATTATCGTAACTATTTATTTTGGCTCAAAGAAGCTACTTCCCTTTTTTCAAGAGAAGAACAACATAGAAACCAACTTGTCGGTTTTCAAGTAGACGGGTTTCATGTTAAAAGCTATCCATTTTGTTCCTGTTTTAGTATCTACTATCAGAGATATAAACATAGTTTTTCAGCTTATTGAACAGGTGATAATTGCGAATTATTATGTTTTAACTGAATATTATTAAAAACAAAGTCCATTTAAAAATTACAACTATCCAAAATATCTAAAACAACATTTTAATTATTTATTTCCCTTTTTTTTAAAGGATGGGAGCTTGGCTTTTTATGATAATGTGTTGTTAGTCAAAGTTATGAACTTATTTTTGTAGACGGAAAAGGATGGTTTAAAATCAAATAAATTTGGTTTTCCAGTAGGAAGGGTTAAATTTTTTGGATTCTGGACTTTGTCGGATATGTCTATGATCAAAAAATTAAAATGAATCCATTTGCTATCCTTAATTATAATTCCATCAAATTCTTACTATAACCAATTGTATAAATGCTTACCAGAATAAGCTTCGAAAACTAAAAATATTTAAGAATTAGGTCATTTTATTTTGGTTTCACTAAGAAAAAGTTTTATATTTGATGACATTCGACGCTTAAAGTTGCCTTTTGATTTGTTAACATTCTAATTTTCTTTATTATGACACCGAACACCGCACACCGCACACCACACACCGCCCACCGCCCACCGCCCACCGCACAATAATCTTATTTTCCTTTGGAGAAGATCTCGGAGGTGGTTTTGGTTTTCCCAATCCATTTGAAACAAGAGGTTATTTTGACTTAGAGTTCACTCCGGATGATGCAGAAACAGGAAGAGCAATATTTAATGAAGCTGAAGTTTGGGTTACTTTAGATGAGGATTTAATCACTGCTTGGGAAGCAGGAGGAAAACAAAGTACAGATCTTGTTCGTCGAAGAGATGGTCTTTTTTTAGTGACAGGTGAGAATGCAGCGATAGAGAATATCAAATTAGAACCGGGTGAGTTTGGATTGATTCAATTACAATTCAATTTTTTGACCAAGAAAATAACGGAGAAAGAAACCTATTTATATCATGCGATTCAGAGAAATAGCAAAAACAACAAAATAATGGGCGGAGAATCTTATCAGATTAATAAATCACCAGCCCATTATTTTATGCGGTTACCTCTGGAAATAAAATGATTGATAAAGAGGAAGAAGTTATACTCAATGCGGAACTGATTGGAGAACCGGCCAATTATAATTGGTACGACAATGAAGAAAATCTGATTTATGAAGGAGCAGATTTTAGTACTTCTGCTGAAATTGGTAAACAATATAAATTAGAGGTGGTTACTTTGTCAGATGGGTATAAAGATTATGCCGAAGTAGAACTAACTTTTAAACCCAACCGTATTACGTCGCTATCACCAAACCCTACCACAGGACTAGTTGAAGTAGAATATAAAATTAACGAAGGGGAAAGCGCATATCTGGCAGTGACTTCTATTGAAAATCCCAATATTTCCGATAATTATATACTGGATATGGAAGAATCTACATTTGATTTAAATGTGGATAATCTCTCGGCAGGAATTTATTCCGTAGCTATGATTGTTAATGGTCAGATAGTAGATACTAAGAATCTAATTAAAAACTAAAACCAAAAAGTCATGAAAGCTATATTATATATTTTATCAGCAATTATTTTGTGCTTTAACATTCCCGATTCTTTAATGGCGCAGGAAGTAGAAAATCCTCAAGAAGCTTTTGCTGAGAAAGAATGGTACCTGACCAAAATTGTGATGGAAGGCGAAGAGTATCCTTTTGTTCCAACCGGACCAGTACCTATTTCGTCTTTAGAAACGCAGGAATTATATGAAAGTAGTAATGGAAATATTTTTTGTGGAATTTTTATAAGTCATTGTGCGATGTGTGGAGATAATGTGCTTTTTTTGAGTTTAACCGAATTCAAAACTTATGGAGGGATGTATAATTGGAGCTGTATGGCTTATGATAATTGCATGTATAGTTCGAATCCGGAATTACTGGCATTTGCTGATTTATATGAAATGCAATTTTGGGGAGATGATAATGGATCCGGAGCTCATTATGAAATCAACATAACTGAAGGGGAAGAAGAGGAATTGGCATTGGTCATCACCAAAGAAGATGGCAATCAAGCTTATTATAGCGATGTACCTTTGTCGATTCCTTCTTTAGAAAAAAATGAAATAACATTTTATCCCAATCCGGTTGAGGACATTCTTTATATAGAAAATCTTTCTGAACCAGCGGAAATAGAAATCTATAATCTTTCAGGAAAAGTGCTGTTGAGTCAACTTGTAAATGAAGCTACCAAACAAGTGAATTTATCTCGGCTTGCTGAAGGTGTTTATTTTTACCAAATCCATCAAAATGAGAAAGCAGTAAAAACCGGGAAGTTGGTTAAAAAATGAGAATGATAAGTTGTGAATTGTAAATTCGAGTTTTTAAATAGGATTACGCAATTTCACGGAGAGACCCCAGCGCTTTTACGTGGAGGAACGCAGAGGAGTTTTAAGAAGAGTACATAACAATACAACTGAAAAAGATTCTTTCTTTTAAAGGAAGGAAAGCTTAAAAATAAGCTTGTTTGGATTTAAGCAGGAAGGGTTGTGTTTTTAAATTATTCAAATCTTATCAGCTTCATAACGAGTTCATTCACAGGTTGATATAAAAATTTATTAGCTTATTGAGCGCGTAATAATTTTGATTTGTTCTGTTTTGGCTTTGATTGTAAACGGTCAAATAGCAGGCACTAAAAATCTAATAAAAAACTAAAAACCAAAAATCATGAAAACTATATTATATTTTTTAATGGGAATTGTTTTATACTTTAATATCTCCAATTTTTTGAATGCCCAGGAGGTGGACAATCCACAAGAAGAGTTTCTTGAAAACATTTGGTATTTGTCTAAAATAGAAATAGACGGAACAGTTTATCCTTTTGAGTCCAACGAAGAAACAGAATATACTACGTTAACTCCAGAGCAAATAGAAGGTCAAACAAGCTTTTATTTAGACTATTGTGCCGGTGCCGGAGGTGGATTTACTTTCACATCCGACAGCTCTTTTATTATTGATGAATTTGTCATTAATTTGGTAGAATGTGAAGATTCGGAGAATAATAGTTATAAGGTAATGTATTTTGATGTTTTTGAGGATAATGTCAATCAAGAGTTTGAGTATTTGATTGCCGAGGAAAGCGATCATAAGAGTTTGGTTATCAGCGCACAAGATGATAGCGATATTTATTATCAAAATGTTTCTAATATGTCGGTTGAAGAACAACAAAAATCAAACTTGACGTTTTATCCTAATCCAGCCAAAGACTTTCTTTATATAGAAAACCTGATCAATCCCGTACAAATAGAAATCTATGATCTTTCCGGGAAAGTGTTGTTAAATAAAGAAGTAGATGAAGCTACCAAGCAAGTGAATGTGTCACAGCTTGCTGAAGGAGTTTATTTATACCAACTCAGTCAAGATGGGCAAGAATTAAAAACCGGGAAGTTGGTTAAAAAATGAGGAAGGTAAGTTGTGAGTTGAGTTTTTGAAAAGGTTTTCCGGTTTCACGCGGAGACCGTAGAGGGGTTTACGCAGAGAAACGTAAAGAAGGGGCGTTATTTTTTGATTTAACCTTGCTAACTCGTAACCCGCCAACTCACTTCATCGCCTCCTCGCAACCCGCCCTCTCGCAACTCGCCTCCTCGCCCCCTCGCAACCCGCCCCCTCGCAGCTCGCAGCTCGCCCTCTCGCAGCTCGCAGCTCGCCAATCCGCGTGAAGGATTGAGGCGGCATCCTTTTTTCTTTTTCGGAAAGTTGTTTGGAGTGAAGTTTTTGTGTTATTGGAGAAGTTATTTTGGAGGGACTACTTCTTAGAAAAAAGATATAGCCGAAAGCCTGACCCCGGAATTTGGAGTGGAAAACTTGTTTCTACCAATATTTAACTTTGAAATTGAAGTGTATAATTTTAAAAATAAAACCGGGGGCACGCCCAAATTCTAAAAACCTTATCATAAAAAAAGCTGCCTCGGAAATGGAGACAGCTAATTGATGTGGGACAGAAATAGTCTTTATGATTTTAGTTCTGTTATAAAGGTCTTCAAGCTTTGGAAGAAACTTTTGTTTGCCGGACGCCAATCGTCAAAGTCATCATATTCATAAACCAACAACTCACCTTTGTAGTGGCCTGTTAATTTTTCCCCGTTATTCATCGTGAATTCAAAGTCCATTTCATAGGTATTTCCCGATTGATGAAGTTCAATTTTTCCTGAATTCGCATATACAAACTCCTCAAAATCGCCAATTGTTTCATCCTCCTCCGGGTTGTAAACCATATTAATCACTGCCTCGGCTTCTTCAAAAGTGAAATTGATATAATCATCATCATTAAAATTATAGACGCCCGGTTTGGGTTTGTCAGCATTTTGTGAGAAGAGATTAAAATCAATTAAAGAAAATTTGTTCTCGCTTGGAATGGGTTCTCCTATTTGATCTAACAGTAAACCAGAAGTGATTAAGGTGATGTAATATTCAGTTGAATTGTCATCACTCCAATAGTTTCCGTCATTTTCAATTATTCCGGATTTAAGATCGTAAGTTTTTCCTTTATAGGAAAAGCTACCTGATCCGGATTTTCCTGAGTCGCTTTTGTTGTCATCATCACTGCTACAAGCCACAAAGCAGGCTAAGAATAAGAACAGTGCAAAGTGTTTGATTGTTTTCATTTAGATTTAAATTTGTTAGGTTTTAGGTGGTAAACATAAACAAAAAAACTTAATGATTGCAAAAGTCGTTTAGAATTAATCGGTTTTATTTCTAATTTTTTTTATGAAATTCAAGAATTCCTTATTTCTCTTAGATTCATAACGGTAACGGCGATAAGAATCAGGACAATTCCAAAAAGCTGATAGACATTCACGTGTTCATTTAACAGGAAATAAGCTAAAGCTACAGCCACGGGAAGCTCCATCGAAGTAATGATTGCGCCCACGCCGAGATTTACTTTTGGCATTCCATAGTTCAGCAATAATGGCGGTAAAAAGGCTCCGAAAACGCCAAAGAATATTCCCCAAGTATAAAGTACACTCACCTGAAAATTGCCGATTAAAAATGGGGTGGTAATAAAAATAACAAGAATAAAAGCACCAAGTGTCATATATTTACTGCGTGCAGGAGTTGAGAGACCCAGTCCCACTTTGTTGGTTGCAAAAATGGTGATGCTATACGAAATGGCAGTAAGAAATCCCAAACCAATTCCGCGCCAGTCTAAATCGATTTCTGCGAAGAATAAATTGGTGGCCAAAGCAGTTCCTCCTAAAACCATAACTACGGCAATCAACTTAAGTCTGTCCGGTTTGGTTTTATGAATAATGGCATCGATCAGCACCCCAATCCACACACTTTGCATCAATAAAACAATGGCTACGGAAACAGGAATATATTGAACGGTTAAATAATAAACAAAAGTAGTAGATCCCATAGTTGCACCGGCTAACATCAAGTTTCTAATGTTCCGACGAGTAGGTTTTGGATAAGATTTGCCATTTTTCCTCTTTCGAAACAGATAATCTACAATAAATAAAGCCGGTGTACCGATGATATATTCGGTAATGGTTATTTCATACATATTATACCCATGCTCTTCGGCCAGTTTGACAAAAGTCGTAAGCATGCCATAACTGGCCGCTCCTATGGCGACTAATATTCCGCCTAAAAGTGTTGAATTCTTCACAGTAAAATAATTATGAATAACCTAATTATAAGTTTTTGTAATTTAAAAGACAATCTTCCTGGCTAATATAATTTTCTGGTTAGGTTAAACATGGTTTTGGAAGGGTCGTGATTTTCATAGAGGACCTTATAAACACTTTGAATAATCGGGATTTCGGCAGGTTTTGCTTGTTGATAATTGAGATCGTAAGCACATTTAGCAGCATAATATCCTTCGGCAATCATACTCATTTCCAATTTGGCATTTTGTACGGTATATCCTTTGCCAATCATCGTTCCGAACATTCTATTTCTGCTGAAAGAAGAATAGCCCGTCACCAATAAATCTCCCAAATAAGCTGAATCATTGATATTTCGTTCGGTTTTATCGATGTTTTTGATGAATCTTTCCGTTTCGCGAATAGCATTACTCATCAAAACACTTTGGAAATTGTCGCCATACCCTAAGGCGTGATACATGCCTGCAGCAATCGCATAAATATTTTTCAGCATCGCTGCGTATTCGGTGCCAACTACATCTTTGCTGACGATGCAACGGATATAATCATTGTCTAATATTTGGGCTAATAATTGGGCTTTTTCAATATCCGAACAAGCAATGGTCAGATAGGAAAGTCGTTCTAAAGCAACTTCCTCTGCGTGACAAGGTCCGGAAATAACCCCGATGTTTTCATACGGAATATCATATTGCTGATGAAAATGTTCGCCGACAATCAACCCGGTTTCAGGAACAATTCCTTTGATAGCGCTGTAAATAATTTTACCTTTTAGTGAATGTGTCAGCTTTTTCAATTCGCTGTTCAAGAAAGCGGAAGGGATCACAAAGATCAGATAGTCTGCTTTTGATACCGCTTGGTTGATGTCGCTGGTCAAAATTAAGTGCTTAGGGTCAAGAGTTACCGCGCTGAGATAGTGGGGGTTGTGATGTTCTTTTTTTATGTGTTTGATTGCTTCTTCATTGCGCATATACCAATGCACTTGATCAAGAGATTCGGTTAATATCTTAACAATGGCAGTCGCCCAGCTTCCTCCACCAATAACAGCAATTTTTTTGTTCGTTTTCATAAAATCAAATGGGCTCCAAAATTACATAAAATATAATAGAGCACTAATTAAGGTTCAAACTGATTGTAAACATCGGACGAAGCTAAAAAAATATTCTGATTTTGAAAGAATTAAAAATGGGAGTTTGGAATTAGTGGCGGTTATAGAGGCATATTTTGCTGTATTTCCAATTAATTATAATTAGAAACTCAACGTTTGAAGATTAATCTCAATAATTGGAATTATCCAACTAATCTGATTTTTCTTTTAGTATCGAATCGATTCCCATACGTACAAAATAAGTCTGTAAATCATTGTCGTTCGATATCAGATTAAAAACGATTAAGTTGAAAAATAAATTTTGGTATAACCCATAAAATCGAAATTAATACTTAATTTTATACGGCGGAAACCCTGTAAGTCAATTACTTTGAAAAAGTTCATCCAAGAGTTACAGCGTCGGAATGTTATCAAATCGGGATTGGCTTATTTGGTAGTGGCGTGGCTATTCACTCAGGTAATGGATATTATTATTCCCGCGTTTCACCTGCCCCCAAGTCTTTTAAGGATATTGATCATTGTGTTTTCGGCATGTTTTCCTTTTTGGCTTATATTTTCTTGGACTTATGAGATTACCCCGGAGGGCATTAAAAAAACCAAAAGTGTTCTTGCTGAACATTCCATTGTAGCGAAAACCGGTAATCGGTTAAATTATATCATTATTGCATGCTTGGTTGTCGTGATTGGTTTGTTGATTAGAAATACTTTTTTTGCCACTGCCCATGTTGTTGAAGGGGATGAAATTGCTGCTGTTGCAACTGACGATAAATCCATAGCTGTTTTAGCTTTTACCGATATGAGTCCTGAAAAAGACCAAGGGTATTTCAGTGACGGCATAAGTGATGAAATTTTGAATTTGCTGACTAAAGTTCCGGAGCTAAAAGTGATAAGCCGCACCTCCTCGTTTTCTTATAAAGGTAAAGAAGTAAAAATCAAACAAATCGGGGAAGAACTTCATGTGAGTCATATTCTTGAAGGCAGTATCCGTAAATCCGGAAATACTTTTAGGATTTCGGCACAATTAATCGATGCAAAAACCGGTATTTATGTTTGGTCGGAAACTTATGATAGAAAGATGGAGGATATTTTTAAGATTCAAGATGAGATTGCTGAAAAAGTAATACAACAGTTAGAAATATCTCTTATGGGAATGGCCTTGACCTCCTCAAGGGTTGACATTGCCGCTTATAATTTATATCTACAAGCCAATCAGTTATATACCCAGTATTCATCGGCGGGCACGACAAATGCTTTTAAATTGATCAGAGAATCCATCGCTATTGACAGCAATTATGCTCCTGCGTGGACATTGTTGAGTAATTTATATTATGCTGCCGGGTTTAATTTTACAACAGTGCCCATAGAGAAAGCGATTGACCAAGGCAGGATCGCAGCGAAAAAAGCTATTACCTTGGAACCAAATTCTGCTGGAGGGTATTTAGCACTGGCTATATGGGAATTTGCATCTTGGAATTTTAAAGCTGCAAGTCAGTTATTGGATAAAGCCATACTTGTGGAACCGGATAATACCGGAATAATTTCTTATAAAGCAATTTTCGCGCTAAATAGTGGAAAGTTAGATTCGGCCATTGATTTGACGTTAAGATTAATAGAACTCGACCCTTTAGAAAAGAGGTATATTTTTAATTTGGGACTTTATTATTGGATAAATGAAGATTTTAATAAGGCCGAAAAAAATCTGAATCACTACTTGTTCTTGGCTCCAAACTCAAGTGGTGCCAATTGCATAATGAGTCGAGTTCAATTAAGTTTGGGTCATCTTAACAAAGCAATGAATTATATTGAAAAAGAACCCGATTCTTTCTGGAAATTAAACGGGAAATGTATGGTCGCGTATGCCATGGGTAAAGAGCAAGAAGCCAATAACTTGTTGGATCAGTTTATTGCCGATTTGGCATGGCCCAATATAGCCGATGTTTATGCCTTTAGAGGAGAAAAGGATGAAGCTTTTAAATGGCTGGAACTGGCACTTGAAAATGGAGATTCATCTCTTTTAGAAATCCTAAATTATCCATCCATGCAAAACTTGTGGGGCGATCTGCGGTGGAATAAATTCATCAATAAACTGGGTCTTCCGGAGGATCATGGATTTCATTTGGATTAAATTTGCTGCATTCAAGTCACAAATCCAACCTCGCTTAAGCTTAATTCAACAGAGTTGTCAGATATTTTCAGCTTTTTTAAATACCGAATCGATTCCCATACGTACAAAATAAGTCTGTAGAACATTGTCTCTCGGTATTAGACCAAAAACAATCAAGTTGAAAAATAAACTTTGGCATAACCTATAAAATCGAAATTAATACTTATTTTTATACGGCGGAAACCCTGTAAATCAATTACTTTGAAAAAGTTCATCCAAGAGTTACAGCGTCGGAATGTTATCAAAGCGGGATTGGCTTATTTGGTAATGGCATGGTTACTCGCTCAGGTGATGAATATTATTATTCCCGCTTTTCACCTGCCTCCAAGCTTTTTGAAAATATCGATAATTGTACTTGCAATATGCTTTCCTTTCTGGCTTATATTTTCTTGGATTTACGAGATTACACCGGAAGGTCTTAAGAAAACCATAAGCGTCCCGCTTGAACATTCCATTGTAGCGAAAACCGGTAATCGGTTAAATTACATTATTATTACAGGTTTGGTTCTTGTCATTGGTTTGCTGATTAGAGATGGTTTTTTTATCCCTGCCCAAGTCGTGGAGAATGCTGAAGTAGCCACTGTTGCTACCGACAATAAATCCATAGCTGTTTTGGCTTTTACCGATATGAGTCCTGAAAAGGATCAAGGGTATTTCAGCGATGGTATTAGTGAGGAGATTCTGAACTTGCTAACCAACGTTCCGCAGCTAAAAGTCATAAGCCGCACCTCCTCTTTTTCCTATAAAGGGAAAGAAGTGAAAATCAAAGAGATAGGAGAAGAACTTCAGGTAAATCACATTCTTGAAGGCAGTATTCGTAAATCCGGGAATACCTTTCGAATTACCGTACAATTAATAGATGCAAAAACAGGGATTCATGTTTGGTCGGAAACTTACGATAGAAATATGGAGGATATTTTAAAAATCCAAGACGAGATCGCTGCAAAAGTGATACAACAGTTAGAAATATCCCTTTTGGGACCAGCGTTGGTTTCCCCAACGGTTGATATTGCTGCTTATAATTTGTATCTACAAGCCAATCAATTATATGCTCAGATTTCATCAGAAAGCACTACAAACGCTATTAAATTGATCAAAGAATCCATCGCTATTGACAGCAGTTATGCTCCGGCATGGGGGTTGTTGAATGATTTATATTTTTCTGCGGCTTTTAGATTTGGAACATTACCCATAGAGGAAACGATCAAACAAGGTAAGGTTGTAGCAAAAAAAGAAATATTACTTAACTCAAAATCTGCTTGGGGTTATTTAGATCTTGCTAAGTGGGAATTTGCAACTTGGGATTTTAAAGCTGCAGATGATCTATTGAATAAGGCAATTCGCGTGGAACCGAATAATCCCGGAATATTTTATTTCAGGGCATATTTTGCGTATCAAAGTGGGAAGTTAGATTCGGCCATTGAATTGATGTTAAAATCGATAGAACTTGACCCTTTAGTAAAAGAATATTTTTTTGACTTGGGATTTTATTATTGGATGAATGGAGAAGTTGATAAGACTGAAGAAGCTTTGAACCACTTTTTGCTGTTTTTTCCAAATTCAAGTGGTGCTAATTGGATAATGAGTCGAATTCAACTAAGTTTGGATCATCCTGAAAAAGCAATGAATTATATTGAAAGAGAACCGGATCCCTTTTGGAAATTATATGGAAAATGTATGGTGATATACGCTATGGATGACAAACAAGAAGCCGATAGCTTGTTAGGTCGGTTTATTGCGGATTATTCTGAGGATATGGCAGAGCCCAATATTGCCGATATTTATGCTTTTAGAGAAGAAAAAGACGAGGCCTTTAAATGGCTGGAACAGGCATTTGAAAATAAAGACTCATCCCTTTTGGAAATCCTGAATTATCCGTCAATGCAAAACTTATGGGGCGATCCGCGCTGGAATAAGCTCATCAATAAATTGGGTCTTCCAGATAATCATGGATTTCATTTGGATTAACTATGTTGTATCTCATAATTTTAAGAAAGCCTTTTTGTGATTGAAATTATTTAATTTACAATAGAAAAATATCAATTTCATCAATTTTTAATTGATACAACAAATAATAACGCTCCTAAAAATTAACTTTTCATTGTATTTCTAAGCAGGTATTTTATTAAAAAAACAAGCAACTTTTATTCAAATTTGAGAGGTTTTTGACAGAGGTGTGGGTAGAATTAAAAAGACGAGTTTGAAATTGGCGGTGATTAAAAGAAGTGGTATTTTAGCACTATAAATAATCAAGATAAATACAGCAGGATGAGCAAGAAGGAAAAAAAGAAAACAAAAGAGATAGATAAAGAAAGGGAGGCGAAGCTAAAAGCATTACAAGTCACCTTAGATAAGCTGGATAAAACTTACGGAAAAGGTTCAGTGATGCGGATGAGCGACCAGGCGGTTCAAGATGTAGCATCTATTCCTTCAGGTTCACTGGGGTTGGATATTGCTTTGGGAGTAGGTGGATATCCTCGTGGAAGAGTAATTGAGATTTACGGACCTGAATCTTCAGGAAAAACGACCTTAGCCTTACACGCCATTGCTGAAGCACAAAAGCAAGGAGGGATTGCTGCATTTATCGATGCAGAACACGCTTTCGATCGGTTTTATGCAGAAAATTTAGGAATAGACTTAGAGACTTTAATTATGTCTCAACCGGATAATGGAGAACAAGCTTTGGAAATTGTCGATAATTTGATTCGTTCTGGCGCAATTGATATTATTGTGATTGACTCCGTTGCAGCGCTGACACCAAAAAGTGAGATTGAAGGAGAAATGGGAGATTCTAAAATGGGATTACACGCCCGATTGATGTCTCAAGCGCTGCGTAAATTGACCAGTTCAATTAGTAAAACTAAATGTACGGTAATCTTTATTAATCAGTTAAGAGAAAAAATTGGCGTGATGTTCGGAAATCCGGAAACCACTACAGGAGGAAATGCTTTAAAATTTTATTCTTCCGTGCGATTGGATATTCGCCGTTCTACGCAAATTAAAGATAGCAATAGCGAAGTTAGAGGTAATAAAACCAGGGTGAAAGTGGTGAAAAATAAAATTGCACCTCCTTTTAGAATGGCGGAGTTTGATATTATGTATGGCGAAGGCATTTCCAAGGTGGGAGAAATTATCGATATCGGCGTAGATTATGAAATTGTTAAAAAAGCCGGTTCTTGGTATAGCTACGGCGAAACCAGATTAGGACAAGGGCGAGATACAGTAATCAGCTTGTTAAAAGATAATCCGGAATTGATGGAAGAGTTGGAAGAGAAAATTACCGAAGCGATAAAAGTTTCCAAAAGTTAAAAGCTGAAAAATTGTAATTTGTTAAAAATGCCTTCCAAGATGTTGTTTTGGGAGGTTTTTGTTTGCTATGCATGTTCATTACCTATAGGGTTAAAGTCCCGAACGGGCTTATTTTGACGAGAACCGTTAGTTGAGGGCAAGGGTGTCTATCGTGAGGTAGAATCTGAAAGAAGCCTAAAACAAAAGTTAGTATCAACG
>DATGSA010000193.1:0-9985 GCA_035303085.1 Flavobacteriaceae bacterium | reverse complement strand
GAGAAATCGTTAACCAAACTCCTGATTTAGAGTCGGTTTTTACTTGGGTAGAACCTTTTTCTACCAATCAGAATGATCATCAAGCTTATCTTTATATCAAACAAGCTGCGAAAGATTTAAAATTAGATTTTATTGAAAAAGAAATCGGTTTCAGCTGGGGTGAGGATTTCGGCTTGTTTACCCAACATTATCCCGGAGCGATGTTTGGACTGGGAGCCGGAGAAAATCAACCGGAATTGCACAATCCCGATTATGATTTTCCGGATGAATTGATTGAAAAGGGAATACAAATGTTTCAGCAACTTATCAAGATATTATTATAATGGATATCAATTACAGTTCAACCATTCATTTGAACAAAAAAGCACTGGCCAATAACATTGCTTTTATCAATAATTTAATCAATGATCACACTAAATTATCTGCTGTGGTCAAAGGAAATGCATACGGTCATGGTGTTGAACAAATGCTTCCGGCTTTACAAGATTTAGGAGTCGATCATTTCTCTGTTTTTAGTTCTTATGAAGCAAAACAGGCTTTTCGGGTATTAAATAAAGGAAATCAACTGATGATTATGGGAGATATTCCCGATGAAGATGTTCCGTGGATAATAGAAAACGAGTTGGAGTTTTTTGTTTATAATAATGAGAGTTTACAATTTTGTTTAAATGAAGCTAAAAAACAAAACCGAAAAATCAATATTCATGTAGAAATAGAAACCGGAATGCACCGCCATGGATTTGAAAGAGAAGATTGGCAATCGCTTATCTCTATTTTAAAAGAAAACCGTGATTTTTTTAATTTTATGGGAATCTGCACCCATTTTGCCGGCGCCGAAAGCAGTGCTAATTTCAAACGAATCGAAAACCAACAAGATGCCTTTTTGGAAGGTATAGAGATTTTTAAAAATGAAAACTTACTTCCCAAACGCATACATACTTCTTCAAGTGCAGGAATTATTGCTTTCCCCGACTGGAATTTGGATATGGTAAGAGTCGGTATTTTGCAATATGGTTTGTGGCCGAGTAAAGAAATTCAACTTACCTATCAAATGAAATATGATTTTAAACTGGACTTACAACCGGTTTTAAGTTGGCATTCTTCAATTATGGAAATTAAAACGGTTTCGAAAAGAGAATATATCGGCTATGGAAATTCTTATCTAGCCGAAAGAGACATGAAAATCGCCAGTGTACCGGTGGGATATGGATATGGATTTAGCCGCTCGTTAAGCAATACCGGGAGAGTATTGGTTCGCGGCAGAAGGCTTGCTGTAATCGGAATGGTTAATATGAATATGTTTTTGATCAATGTTACCGATACGGATGCTCAGATCGGAGATCGTGTGACGCTTATTGGCAAAGATAATAACCAAGAAATAAAAGTGAGTTATTTCGGAGATTTAAGTGATCAATTAAATTATGAGCTACTGACGAGATTGGATAAAAGTATCCCGAGGAGTTTTGTTGATAAAGATTAACTTTTCAGAGATAAGAAACAGCAGAAACCTTACCTGCCTGACAATCAAACAAGTTTAATTGACAGGCTGTCCTTTCCTTGACAAGGAAAGGAGCTTTTGTTTGCTGATTTATAGAAACTTAATAGTAAAAGACAAACTCCTTTCTAAGAAAATCAAAAAAAACAACCATAATAGGAACAAGAGTTTATCCTTGATTTACAGCTATTTAAACCCAAAAACAAAGCTCCCCTCCTTAAAAAAGGAGGGGACGAAATAAATAAACCGCAGGTTTAGTTATTTCCGGGGTGGTTGTAACTGTTATGTTGCTTTCTTGAAACAGTCATAATCGAGGCACAAAAACTTTACCCATTTATAAATTCTTCAGATAACCTTCCACATTTTCCAGAATCCTACTTTCAATATTCTCGATATTGGCTTTTTCGAATTTTTCGCCGGTTATCTTTTCATAAAGTTCGATATATCGCTCTGAAACCGATTCGATATATTCATCTGTCATCTCCGGTAATTCCTGTCCATCTTTTCCTTGAAACCCCTTAGAAATCAACCATTGTCTGACAAATTCTTTGGAGAGTTGTTTTTGTGTTTCTCCTTTCTCTTGTCTTTTCTGATATCCATCTGCATAAAAATAGCGCGAAGAATCGGGGGTATGAATTTCATCGATCAATAAAATTTCACCGTCTTCTGATTTACCAAATTCATACTTGGTATCTACCAAAATCAGATCTTGTTTAGCGGCAATTTCAGTTCCTCTTTCAAAAAGTTTGTAGGTATAATCCTCCAAAACCTTATAATCCTCTTCGGAAACAATTCCTTTTTTCAAAATCTCTTCCCTCGAGATATCTTCATCGTGTTCTCCTTGATCCGCCTTGGTTGATGGGGTGATAATCGGTTGTGGAAACTTGTCGTTTTCTTGCATTCCTTCGGGAAGTTTCACGCCGCAAAGCTCTCTTTTCCCAGCTTTATATTCTCGCGCTGCATGACCGGCTAAATATCCTCTGATCACCATTTCTACTTTGAAAGGTTTACATTTCTTTCCTACCGCAACGTTTGGATCGGGGGTAGCTTCCAACCAATTGGGAACTAAATCTTCCGTAGCCGTCAACATCTTGGTGGCAATCTGATTTAAAATCTGTCCTTTATAGGGAATTCCTTTCGGCATTACCACATCAAAAGCACTTAATCTGTCGGTAGCCACAATGATTAATTTTTCATTTTCCAGACTGTACACATCTCGTACTTTTCCATGATATACTTCTTTTTGTCCGGGAAAGTTGAAATCAGTTTGGGTTAAAGTTTTCATGTTTTAATGGATATAAAATTTATTTATAAGGTTAAAAAACCAGCGGTTTTATCAAATGACCTCAGGCAAGCTTATTTATTTCTTCTCTTTTTCTGCTGCCTTAATTTTTCTTTTTCTTTCCCTTTCTTCTTTTTTGGATTTTTCTAATTCCTTATAACTATCGATAATTTTCTTGACGAGTTTGTGTCGGATCACATCTTTATCATCTAAAAAGACAAACCCTATTCCACTCACTTTTTTTAATACACCAATAATCTCTTTCAGCCCTGAAGTTTTTCTGGCCGGAAGATCTACTTGTCCCGGGTCACCGGTAACAATAAATTTTGCACTTCTTCCCATTCGCGTGAGGAACATTTTCATTTGCGCTGTACTGGTATTTTGTGCTTCGTCTAAGATTACAAAAGCGTTGTCTAAAGTTCTTCCGCGCATAAAGGCTAAAGGAGCAATTTGAATAATTCCTCTTTCAATCAAGGTTTCCAAACGTTCTACCGGAATCATATCAAACAAGGCATCATAAAGCGGTTGCATATACGGATCTAATTTCTCCCGCATATCACCGGGCAAAAATCCTAAGTTTTCTCCCGCTTCCACTGCTGGTCGGGTCAGGATAATTCGTTTCACCTGTTTTTCTTTTAAGGCTCTAACTGCTAAAGCCACGCTGGTATAAGTTTTTCCGGTTCCCGCAGGACCAACGGCAAAAACCATATCATTTTTCTGGGAGAGATCTACTAATTTTCGTTGATTTACGGTTTGGGCTTTGATCAATCTTCCCCCTACTCCGTGAAGCAATACTTCTCCGCTATAATCGGAAGTTTGATAATCTCTTTTGTGTTCACTGCTCAAAATATGCTCAATATTGCTTTCGTCAAGCTTGTTGTATTTTTCATAGTGAGCCACCAGCTCATAAAAGCTTTCTTCGAGATCCATCAATAACTTTTCTTCCCCAAAAGCTTTGATTTTATTTCCGCGAGCTACAATTTTTAATTTTGGAAAATATTTTTTTAAGAGTTTTATATTGTTATTCTGAAGACCAAAAAACTCACGGGGATTGATATCAGAAAGTTCAAGAATAATTTCGTTCAAAAGGAATGATTTTTATTGCACATTATTAATTAATTTTGCAGGTTTTGCTATGCTCAATGTTTTCAAAGAAACAAGCAATAGCAACACCTAATTATTAAAGTTTTAAATAAATTTGTTTCTAAAACATTTATTTATATTATAAAGGTACAAATTTAAACAAAATATCAGGTTAGCCGAACCAAATTTATCAGAATAAACGAATTATGCCTATAATTACTTTGACCACTGATTTTGGATTAAAAGATCCCTCTGTAGCAGCCGTCAAAGGAGCTATTTATGCTGAATTAAACCAAGCTAAAATTATAGACATCACTCATATGATTCCGCCATTTGATATTTCAGCTGCTGCTTATATCATCAAAAATGCTTATAAAACTTTCCCCAAAGGAAGCATTCACATCTTAGGAGTTGATTCGGAACTGACTCCGGAAAATAAACACATCGCAGTTAAATTGGATGATCATTATTTTATCGGTGCCAACAATGGAATCATCTCTTTGATCTCCAATGAAATTGTACCGGAAATCTGTGTAGAAATCAACATACACGATAAAACCGTAAGCAATTTTCCGGTGCTCGATATTTTTGTACAAGTAGCCGCACATATTTCTCGTGGCGGAACATTAGAGGTAATCGGCAAACGCATAAAAGACATCAAACAGCTTAAAAACATTGAGCCCACTGTTCAAAAAACTGAAAAAGGAACACAGATTAGAGGGGATGTAATTTATGTGGATAACTACGGAAATGCAATCTCAAATATTTCAAGAAAGTTTTTTAAAAACGTTGCTAAAGGTCGAAACTTTACGATTTCTGCACGCGGATTCAATTTCAATAAAATCTATGATAACTATAGCGATGCGATTGATTTCAGTGTTCCCAAACCCGATAGAATTGAAGAAGAAGGAAAGAAAATTGCTTTATTCAACACTTCTGATTATTTGGAAATTGCCATTTATAAAAGCAATCCGCAAACCGTGGGAAGTGCTTCCACCCTATTAGGATTAAAAATTATGGATGCGATTACAATAAATTTTGAATAAGACACTTATAAAATTGTAAGTTTGCGAAAATCGTATAAAACTTATGCGTGCTATTTTTCTAAAAGAAATTAATTCGTTTTTCTCCAGTATCATTGGATATCTGGCCATTGGCGTATTTTTACTGGTCAACGGACTTTTCCTATGGGTTTTTCAAGGAGAATACAATATATTGGATTACGGATTTGCCAATTTGAATCCCTTTTTCCAAATAGCGCCGTGGATATTTATATTTCTGATTCCGGCCATCACGATGAGAAGTTTTTCGGAAGAGATAAAACAAGGTACTTTTGAAATTTTGCTGACAAAACCCTTAACCAAGTGGAAACTGATTTTGGGCAAATACTTCGGGAATTTGTTTGTAGCGCTCTTAGCTTTAATCCCCACTTTACTTTATGTCTTGACCATCGTCAAATTAAATTCCGATCAAAACAATTTTGATTGGGGAGAAATTATAGGTTCTTATTTGGGGTTGATTCTGTTGGGATCGGTATTTACGGCTATCGGCATCTTCTCTTCCGCGCTTTCAAAAAACCAAATTGTAGCTTTTATCAGTGCCATCCTGCTTTGCTTTTTATCATTCTTTGCTTTTAGCAGCTTATCCAGCCTCAACTTATTTGGTTCTGAAATATATGCTTTGGAATATTTAGGCATACAATTTCATTATGAAAGCATCAGTCGCGGAGTTTTAGATACCAGGGATTTAGTTTATTTCCTCAGTTTTATTGTGTTGTTTTTAAGTTTGACCAAAGTAACTTTAAATAAATCGGCTCAATGAAAAAATCTCGAAACATACGGTTTATAGTTGTGCTGCTGGCAGTAATCTTAATCGTGAATTTGTTTGCCGCTCAAGTTTTTGAACGATTTGACTTAACGCAAAACAAACGCTATACCCTCTCCTCTCCTTCAAAAGAGATTGTGAAAGACATCGAAAAACCGATCTTGGTCAGCGTTTTTTTAAAAGGTGATTTTCCTTCAAATTTCAGAAGATTGGAAAATGAAACCCGATATATGTTGGAAGAGTTTTCTGCACAAAACAGAAAAATTAAATTCGAATTCTTCAATCCTTTGGAGGAAAACAAAGCAGAGCCGGAACAAATCGGCCATCAGTTTCTTCAAGCCGGCATGCCTCCACAGCGCCTCAACATCAAAAAAAGTGGAAAAACAAGTGAAAGTTTAATATTTCCTTGGGCAATTGCCACTTATGGTGAAAAACAAGTTCAGATTCCATTATTAAAAATGAACCCGGAGGATTCTGAAGAGGATTTAGTCAATAATTCTGTTCAAAATTTAGAATATGCTTTTGCAAATGCCTTTAAACAATTAACTACTGAAAAATCCAAAAAAATAGCAGTTCTCCGAGGCCATGGCGAATTAAAAGATATAGAAATCGCCGACTTTTTAAAAGGTGTGGGAACTTATTATCACACTGCTCCTTTCACTTTAGATTCTGTAGCGCAAAATCCACAAAAAACGCTGAAACAATTAAAAGAATACGACCTAATTGTAGAAGCCAAACCTACCCAACCTTTTGGGGAAGAAGAAAAATTTGTATTGGATCAATATCTTATGAATGGCGGGAAAGCATTGTGGTTATTAGAAAGCGTCGCCGCAGAAAAAGACAGTTTATTTACCAGTCCGCACCAAACCATGTTGGCTTTTCCAAGAGATTTGAAACTGACAGATTTCTTTTTCAAATACGGAGTGCGGATAACCCCTTCTCTAATCAATGATTTGCATGCAGATGAGATTGTTTTAGCCACAGGAACAGGAAGACAAACACAGTTTCAAACCTTTCCTTGGTATTACGCTCCATTGGTGGTTTCGAAAAGCGAGCATCCCATCGCGCATAATATTGCGCCGGTAAGATTTGATTTCGCCAATCCGATGGATACATTAAAGAATGATTTAAACAAAACGATTCTGCTAAAGAGCTCGATCGCCACAAAAGTAGAAGGTACGCCACGAGAAATAAACTTGCGTTCTACAATCGGACAAAAACCCGATTTTGAAACTTATATGAGCGGACCTCAGAACTTGGCGGTTTTAGTTGAAGGAGAATTTACTTCGGTTTATAAAGATAGGGTTAAACCTTTCGAACTGAAAAACCCAAAAGAGAAAAGCCCGGAAACCAAGATGATCGTGATCTCCGACGGCGATGTGATTAAAAATGAAATCGAAAAAGGAAAACCTGTCAGTTTGGAATACGATCCAAAAACCGGGAAAAGTTATGGAAATAAAGAGTTTTTACTCAATGCGGTGAATTACTTGTTGGACGATTCCGGATTGTTGAATATTCGTTCTAAAAAAGTGCAATTAGCTTTTCTGGATTATAACAAAATCGAAGCGCAACGCAGTTGGTGGCAAGTCATTAATATCGGGGTGCCGTTGATTATTCTCGCGCTGTTTGGAATGGGTTTTAGGTTTTATAGAAAACGGAAGTATCAGTAAAAAGGCAGTGCAAAGTTTATCAACTGAAAAAAACTTTGTGTACTTCGTAGTTAACTTTAATTAAATTAAGCTGTAGTTTAATTGGGCGTTGATGTTTAATTTCAAATCTTGACTGTAGAAAATTCAATTGTTCTCTTTGTTTTTTCCTCTCACCTAAAGTTATTTTATTAAAAAACCGTTTACCTTGCTTTTCCCCGTCCCTAAAGGGAGGCAAGGCAAACACTACTTCCTAAGAAAATTAAATTTTGCTGAAATGGCTCCTTTTAGGGTTGGGGAAAAACATTTCAGCAAAATGGGTTTGAAATGTGGATTTGCCTTCTTCTTGAGTTGACTTTTTTTAATGAACCATTATCCTTCCTTTTCTCTGCCTGAATAACAACGTATCGAAAAATAGAAGTTTCAATTATAATAGCCAGTTTAAACTAGAGCCTTAAATTAAAACCTGTGGTTATTTTTTTAATTTATCGTTGGTATTTCTCTTTTTAATCCGGATTAGACAAACCATTAATTTGATTGCTTGATAGCACAAACGTTCAAATTGGGCTAAAGCCCGAAATATATTGGTATTAAACCCGTTGGATGAATCCAGCGGAAATAGAATTAGTGTGATGAATATTTAGAGAAAATTGAAAATAATTTCCTGTAGGAAGATTGACCTCCTCAGCTTATTTTAAATCGACAAGAAACCACCATCTATTACAGTTTGGCTTTAGCCAACTGACATAAAGAAGTCTCTACAACTGGGCTTTAGCCCAACCCAGCGCTATTCTTAAAACTACAACGAAATCTATTTAATCTCAACCCTAATCCCTTTACTATGCGTGCTTAATTCCGGAGCATACATATTCTGCAAGGTTGTAATTCCATTAGAAAACTCCCCGGAATTATTCGCTCTTAAATCATACTCAAAAACATAGGTTCCTTTTGCCATATTATCCATAAAAAAGTTGGTGGAAGCATCACGGGTACTTTCATAATAAAACAAACCATCTTGATGTTTATATCGAGAAATCACATTCACCGGTTCGAATCCACTTGCTCGCATATCTTTTAGATGCACGAATTGCATGGTTCTATCAGAAATAATTTTCACACGAACCGTCACCAAATCCCCAACTTCGATTGGCGTGTTCTCCTCTATTTTTTGCAGACGCACACCTGCTTTAGTATTCTTTTTCAAGAACAATTCCTTTTCGATTTTCAATCCGGTTTCTGCAGAAGATATTTTATCTAAATCTTCGAAATACTGCCAATATAACGCACCCCAAGAAACGCCGGGAGAGTCTTTTTTCACTTCAACCGTTGCCATTTCAGGTTTAATTTCATTCTTATCCCAAGAAGTTTTAAAGTAACCGGTTCCCGATTGCAATTTGCGATTCGAACTCGATAAATCCAATTCTTCTTGACCTACTTTCACCGAAACTCCGCCGGTCGAAGTCAGTTGACTTTTTCCGGTTTTCAATAAGGCATAAACCGCTTCCGTGGTTGCTTTTACAGAACTCCATCGGTTGGTTTGTCTTTGTTTTAAGAGCCAAACCTTCATACTTTCCACCGATTTTTGATCGTCCAAAATCTCATCAAAAGCTTCGATTAATAAAGCCTGTGTGTTGATCGGTGCTTCTTGCCATAACCAACCGGGTTTATTGACTTTCCAATACATTCCACTTTCTTCACTATCCACCGCGTGGTCTTTTACGGAATTCAATAAAGTTTTCGCTTGCTGATTTTTATGATATCGCTTAAAAACCATCGCCGTCATCGCTTGAGAAGACAAGGGCAACTCAAACTTATTTTTATCCAAATCCCTCAAAATTTCATCGCGGAGTTTTTCTGCTTTTTTCGGTAAAGGAAATTCTTCCAAAAACATACTTCGCGCATACAAATAATACAATGCTCCATAAGAATTCATACTGAAATTATCATTGTTACTCTTCAAATCATATTCTTTAATCGCTTCTTGATCTAAATGTTGAACAGCCGATTTGAGCATAGTTTGTATTTCCATATCCTTAGCATTAGCTACACCCAGCGCTTTGAGATGACCAAATCCGGAAACGATATAAGTTGTAATAAAACGATTGTCATTTCCACCCTCAAACCAAGGAAAACCACCTTGCGCAGACTGTTTCTGTCTGAGTTTAAACAAAGCTGATTTTAAATCATTCTGAATTTTATTGTCATCAAATAAAACGGCAATTCGCTTCATCTGTTCCGCTTCGCTTTCTGCATCTCGCACCCAGGGAGTTTCCTCCAACAGCAATTCTTTCAACTCCTGATTTTGCTCGAGTTTAGATTTCAATTCACCTTTCTGATTCCAGTCTTCAAAAACGGTTTTGATTTTTGGATTGGCATTGACTAAATGTCGAGAAATTAAATTACCATACAACCAACCAAAATCAGAAATTGAATTGGAGTTAGCCGGTTCGCGTAAATATGGCAAAGAAAAAACCGCATACCAAATCGGGTTTTGAGTCATTTCAAATGTCAATTGATAAGATTCTAAAGTTTCGGATTTCGTATTTTGGAGCTTGTCCAACGTAAAACTTTTCTCCTGCCCTTCTCTGACAAAAATTGGAAGGGATTCTGTGACGAGTTTGCGATTGGTCAACACTGGTAAAGCGTTTTCTTCTC
>DATGSA010000192.1:0-3013 GCA_035303085.1 Flavobacteriaceae bacterium | reverse complement strand
ATCGTAATTTAGAAGTAATGTGGCTGATGCGCGAACTTGCGCCTGACCACAATACCATTTCTAATTTCAGAAGAGACAACCCCGATGGCATCAGAAAAGTATTTAGAGCAACTGTAGAACTTGCCAAAAATTTTGATTTGATTGGGGGAACATTACTTGCAGGTGATGGAACAACGCTCCGTGCACAAAACTCTAAGAAGAAAAACTACAACCAAGCAAAAATTGATAGGCATCTTGCTTATATAGAAACTAAACTAGAAGAGTACAATACGATTCTAGCAAGTGAAGATGGCGATATTCAGCAAAAGATAAAAGCACAACAAAAAATAGAAAAACACCTTGAACATCAACAAAAATATAAGAATCTCGAAAAGCAATTAGAAGAAACGGGTGAGGTTCAAATCTCCACCTCCGACCCAGGAAGCAGGCAATTAATTGTTCGCAATATGATTACCGAAGTTGCCTACAATCTTCAATCAACGGTAGATGCAAAACACAACATTCCCATCAATTATGAGGTAAACAACGAGAACGATTCAAAAGCAATGGGTGACATACTTACCCAAGCAGTGGAAATTTTAGGACACAATGAGTTTACAGCTCTTTTTGACAAAGGATATCATACAGGTTCCGAGTTTGAAACCGCTGAAAATTTAGATGTTGAGGTATTGGTTGCTGTTCCAGATTTACCCTCGTCCTCGATGGCACCAGACCATGCTTACAACATCTCCGAATTTACCTACAACAAAGAAACTGACATCTACACTTGTCCACAAGGAAACACGCTAAAAAGCAACGGAAAATGGTACTCAAAGAGTAGAAATCACAAGGGCAGAAAAAAGCAAGAGCCTATTCGAATGAAGCAATATAAAACCGATGCCTGTATAACTTGTCCTGTCTATGATTTATGCACCCGTTCAAAAAACAAAAGAGGTCGTGTTATCGAACGATTAGCGTATGCTCATCTTCTCGATAAAAAAACTACCTAACAAAAAATCCTATACGAAAGGAAATATTTTATTGAAATATAAAGGCAAGAGACTCGGTATCTCCCCCTTCGGAGGGGGAAAAAGGGGGAGGAAAACACCGTCCTCCAATAAAAAAACTACCTAACAAAAAATCCTATGCGAAAGGAAATATTTTATTGAAATATAAAGGTAAAAGACTCGCAATCTCCCCCTTCGGAGGGGGAAAAAGGGGGAGGATTTTTAAATAAACTCTTAACTTTTTTTTTTAATCTTTCAATTTTATATATCTTAAAATCTACTTATATTTATTGGTCATGAATAACCACTACAACAATCAATTAAAAACGTATGCATCAGAATTGAGAACTGAAACAGTGTCTAGAGCTGAAAAGTACTTATGGAAAGCTGGATTAAGCAGAAAAATAAAAAATAGGCATGTCAAAAACGTTTACACGTCTTGAAATGCCTATTCCGTTGTTTTGAGCTAGACTTGCTACTTAACCTTAGATTGTATTGAATTCACGCAGTATATTACTAGAAGTGCAATTCAAACAATACTATTTTAAGTTTTTGTAAGTACCGCCTAAACCTTCACATTCTTTTTTCCAATCATTAAACTCTTGCTTAGAGTTTCCTTTATATTCCATCTTTCCAGATGATAATTCATTTTCATACTCACATTCATAGTGCTTAATGCATGAAGAGAACATAAATGTGGCGAACACTCCAGCCACTGCTAAACTCATTAATCGTTTCATGTATATTTAATTTTAATTTTTGCCAATATACAAATAATTCAATTCAAAAATAAAATTTTTCGATACATCTCTTGTCATACTGAGTGATTTCATGAGGAACGAGTGAAATTGCATCGAAATGTGACTACCCAAAGAGTCCTCCCCCCTGCCCCCCTCCAAAGGGGGAGTCAGCCGCCGTCCTCCGATAAAAAAACTACCTAAAGGAGCTCAACTTTTATTGGTCTCAAAAATAGTTTAAAACTATGCACTTTCAGTGCATCAACTTTAGTTTCTAAAATTTTTTAGTTATTTATGTTCATCATACATTCGTGTGGATTTGTGTGATTCGTGGCTATTATATTTAAAAACGGACTTTTAGTCTGTCACGGAAACCTATGGACTTCAAGTCCATAGTGGTTTATTTTTTTAAAACACAGGTTGTTAATCGGTTTTTTTTGGGTTATCAGATGCTACCTTACAAGAGGTGTGCTGAAATGATTTATGATTTGGCTGGACAAAAGATATCAGAGGGTGCGTTGGCTAATTTTCAAGCTAAAGCGTATAATAGGTTAGTTGATTTTGAACAGCAAATAAAATCACTTTTACTAATGGAATATGTTTTACATGCAGATGAAACAGGAGTAAAAGTGAATGGTAAGAGCAATCGGATGCATGTAACAAGCACTCATCTTTTAAGCTTTTTTGGTTTTCATTCCAAAAGGGGAAAACAGGCAAGTGATAGATTCAATATTCTGCCTTTATACAACGGAACTATTATGCACGACAGGTTCAGTTCTTATTTTAGTTACGGTAAAACACACGCTCTTTGTAACGCACATATATTAAGAGAACTAGAATACATCTGGGAAACAAAACAGAAAAAGTGGGTGAAGACATCTCTAATTTATTAATCAGAACTGCATCACTCTAAAAAACAAGGAAAAGAATTTACAGATAAAAGCTACAAGAATGTTGTGAGGCGGTGGGGAGAAAATGTGTAGCTGTCCACAGAAAAAGCATCTACTTATTAACATTTGTAAAATTTATCCCACAAATTACCACTTTTGATAAAACCCCTATATTTCTTTATTTTAGGTAATTTAAGCGTGTTTTTTTGAAACCTTTTTTAATAATCTGCGTTATAAGTTTTCAACACTTCAAAAGAGGTGGTAAAAAGTGGTAAAATTTCTTTATTTTTACCCATTATTAAGTACATGGCAGGATTAGTAGGAGAATATGAGGTTAAGTTGGACGCAAAAGGGCGTTTCATGTTTCCTTCTCATTTGAGAAGGCAATTATCTCCTGCTG
>DATGSA010000191.1:0-7675 GCA_035303085.1 Flavobacteriaceae bacterium | reverse complement strand
TACATCTCCTTTTTTCAAACCGGCTTTTTGGGCTGGTTTTTCTTCGCTTACCCCATCGATGCGCATTCCTTTTTTATCATATAAATAGTCCGGAACCACCCCGAGGGTAACTTTAAAGTCAGGAGCTTTTTCACTTTGGTTTTTGGTTTTTTGAAAAACGAGTTTTTCTTTGCTATCCAAGTTGGTTATAATGTTATAAATGTAATTTGAAACGATATTCATCCCTTCAAAATTCACTTTATCTATTTCGTCGGAAGGTCTGTGATAATCTTCATGTTGACCTGTAAAAAAGTGTAACACAGGAATGTCAGCCAGATAAAACGAAGTGTGGTCGCTTGGCCCAATCCCGCTTTCCTTTTTTACAATATAAAGTGGCGATTTCCCTTCTTGGAGTACTTCAGAAAAATTAGGAGCGGTACCCACGCCATGCACGGCAAGTTTTTTTTCTTCATTCAATCGGCCTACCATATCCATGTTAATCATATAAGTTACTTGCTTAAGATCGATAGTCGGATTTTTCACGAAATAATTGGAGCCTAATAAGCCTTCTTCTTCACCGGTAAAAGCAATAAAAAGGTAGTTGTTGTTTTTTGGTGCAGTTTTCTTTTGCAATTCTTGCGCTAAAAAGAGCATCATCGCCACGCCACTGGCATTGTCGTCAGCGCCGTTGTGGATGGCCGGTTGATCGCCGCGATATAAGGAGTTGAGGCCTCCGCCCATTCCGAGATGGTCAAAATGAGCGCCAATTATCACGGTGTGATTGGCATTATTATCCAGAAAAGCCATAACGTTTCTTCCCGTGACGAGATCTTTTTTGTCATTTGCATCCGTAGTCTCTTGATTACCAGAAAAATATTCGGCTTTATCGTGTGGATTTCTGGATCGTTTAAAGGTGAAATCTTGATAAAATCCATTCGTGCCTTTAGGAGTTAAACTTAGTTGTTGAAAACGTTTGGCAATGTAAGCGGCTGCTTTTTTCTCGTATTCGGTTCCCACCTCACGCCCCTTCAAACTGTCGTGTGCGAGCACGGCGACATCCTCATACATCGAGGTCGCAACCGGAGTTACTTTTGTGGGATGGCAGGAAAACGTCAGAAATAAACCGAGAAATAAGGTTATAAGTGGTCGCATATGATTAATTTTGCGCAAAACTAATATAATCTGCTTAATAAAACAGGTTATTAGTTTTTGTTCTTAATTTAATAATTAACTTAACACAACAAAGATGAGATTTATTCTTTTATTTAGTATAATTTGTTTTTTTGCAAGCTGTAAAAACCAAACCGAACAGGAGAGTAAAAAAGATACTACCTCAGAAGAAAATGTAGCAGTTTCGGAAGATGAAAGAAAGTCGGGAGATTCTCTTATTTTTCCCGGTGAAAAATATTTTAAAAGCCTTCGCCAAGTAACTTTTGGAGGAGATAATGCCGAAGCGTATTGGAGTCCGGATGGAAGTCAGCTTATTTTTCAAAGTAATTATAAGGAGTGGGGTTTAGATTGCGACCAGATGTTTATTATGGATGCAGATGAGACTTTCGAGAACAAAATGCCTAAGATGGTCAGTACCGGAAAAGGCAGAACTACTTGTGGATATTTTATGCCCGACGGAGAGCATATTCTTTATTCCAGCACGCATTTAGATCACGATGATTGTCCGCCTGTGCCTGAAAAAACACCAGGCAGATATGTTTGGCCATTGTATGATTCTTATGAGATTTTTGTGGCTGATTTGGAGGGGAATATTGTTTCACAACTTACCGATACTTTGGGCTATAACGCCGAAGCGACAATTTCTCCACAAGGTGATAAAATTGTTTTCACCTCTACACGCACTGGAGATTTGGAGCTTTTCACGATGGATATCGATGGCTCAAATGTCAAACAAATCACCGATAACATAGGATATGACGGAGGCGCTTTTTTCTCTCCTGATGGTAGTAAACTCGTGTTTCGAGCGCATCACTTGGAGGATGAAGAAGAAATCAATCACTATCAAGGACTCTTAGATGAAAATTTAATCGAACCCAGCAAAATGGAGATTTTTGTGTGTAATGCCGATGGAAGTGATATGCGTCAAGTAACCGATCTTGGTCAAGCAAACTGGGCGCCTTTCTTTCACCCCTCCGGTGAGAAAATAATCTTTTCCAGTAATTTTGAATCTGAAAGAGGATTCCCTTTCCATATCTATATGATCGATATCGATGGAACTAACTTAACCCAGGTTACCAATAGCGAAACCTTCGATTCTTTCCCGATGTTTTCACCGGATGGAAAATATTTGGTTTTCTCTTCAAATCGATATAATGGTGGTGGTAGTGATACAAACGTTTTTATTGCTGAGTGGCAGGAATAAAAGATGTTATTTATAGAAAAGAAACAACCGTCTCAGATTATTTCTTGAGGCGGTTGTTTTTTAGAAATGATTCCCTGAAAATAATAAAGTGTTATCAAGAAGCTACTTAATTCTCATTTTGGGCAGCCGAGGAATGTGCGACCAATGTACAAATAAATTTTCTCTGAATGGATAAGGGGTAAATTAGCAAATTTGTAATTCTTTTCCTTTAAGAAAACCCAAGGATTGAAGCTTTCGAAATCCAAGGGTTGAGTCTCTCGAAATCCGAATCGATAAGTATTCAATTTTTCCTTAAACACTTTTTTATAATTAATAATTCAGCACTCGAACAATTCCGATTAGAAGCGCTGAAAGTGCGAGGTTTGTGTTGTTATTTGCGAATAGTAGGCGACTTAACAAGGAGATGATTTTGGTAGGGATACAATAGCAAACACAAAGTAATTAAGAAAAAACTCCGGAGGAGTTCAACAATGATAATCTTTATATAAGCGAAGTGCAGTTTGGAGTAGAAAGTTCTCACAGCTCCAGAACTCCGGAGGAGTTGAGCTTTTATAAATTGATTTGGCCTTAAAAGAGTTTTAGTTTCTATACAGCAACATTTCCTCAATATACTCCCAGACCTTTGCCGGTAGGAGTGGAGTTACATTTTTTCTGTTACGCTCCATAAAATCAACTATTCCATCACCACCTTAATCACTCCCTTCCTTTTTCATCTTTGAGTTTTAAGAAATACAACCCGTTGTTCAAAGATATTGTGGGAATGCTGTTTTGGTTGGGGTGGAGTTGATAACAATTTGAATAACAGCCTTTGGGGAATATCCAAGCCAAGGCTTCAAGTCAATGGGAAGGTCTATTTGTTCGCTGGTACTGCAATTGCCGATATGAGCCGATACTTCTATCGGACCATCATGGGTCATAAGGGTTTCCAGACCTGAATCACCGTCGCTCCAAATATAGCTTACTTCAGGTTTCAATTCCGTTTTATAAGGAGTGATATGAAAAGTTGGAGGGTTTTACGATTTGTCACCACAATCAATCTGTTCGTATTCCACCATTAAATTTCTATGAAGCTACATTCGTAAATATAGACTTAAAGTATAGGTGTCTATATTTTGATTTACGTAATGTTCTATTTCTGTGTTAATATTTTCATCATTTGCAAATACCTTCCCCCTCCCTAATAATAGGAGTATGGTATATAGACACTAAAGAAATTAAAAAATAAAAAACTGAATTTTTATAATGCGGGGTTTTGTTAACAGGATATTATGGCATTAAGTTTTGTGTAAATTCAATAAAAAAATTAAAATAGGTTTTTGAAGGAAATATATGGTTGTGGGAACTGATTTTTTAATTGAAAAAAGAGGTGGTTTTTAGGAAAAATATAGGCTTATTCAAAGAGGAAATTATTTTTATGAATTGAACTTAGGAACTAATATATTCTTAGAACTTATTATCTATCTTTGTTTCGGTAGTCTAAAAAAACTTACTAACATCAATTAAAACTTATCCACAGGCTAAATGTGGATAGCATGTGGATTATCAAAAATGGAAATTACTCGAGTTCTGAAGTCAATTTTCTTATTTTCGCAGTATGGAAACAATTAGTAAAAAACAGAGTCACAGTTCGGGAGCAGGAAATTTAGTCAACCTTGAAAGAGGTAAGGTTCCGCCGCAAGCTATTGATTTAGAAGAGGCTACGTTGGGAGCCATGTTGATCGATAAAAAAGGAGTAGATGAGGTAATCGATATGTTATCTCCGGAAGCTTTTTATAGAGAAGCTCACGGACATATATTTGAAGCGATTGTCTCTTTGTTTGAGCTCGGAGAACCCATAGACTTATTAACGGTTTCCAGCGAGTTAAAGAAGCAGAAAAAATTAGAAGCAATCGGCGGGGATTTTTATTTGGCGCAGCTGGCTAATAAAGTTTCTTCTTCGGCACACATTGAGTTTCACGCTCGGATTATTCTTCAAAAATTTATCCAAAGAAGCTTGATTAGAATTTCTAACGAAATCATTAAGGAAGCTTTTGATGAATCCACCGACGTTTTTGATTTGTTGGATTCAGCGGAATCTAAACTTTATGATGTTACACAGGGAAATATTAAAACAAGTACCGAGTCTGCCCAAACGCTGGTGATGCAGGCTAAAAAGCGGATTGAGGAAATCTCCAATAAAGAAGGGTTAAGTGGAGTTCCCTCAGGATTTGAAGACTTAGATAAGCTTACCTCCGGATGGCAACCCAGTGATTTGGTGATTGTAGCTGCGCGTCCGGGAATGGGTAAAACCGCGTTGACCTTGTCGATGGCAAGAAATATCGCGGTTGGACAAAATATTCCGGTAGCGTTTTTCTCTTTGGAAATGTCTTCTGTGCAGTTAATTACACGATTGATTTCTTCGGAAACCGGTCTTTCCTCAGATAAACTCAGAACTGGAAATCTGGAAACCCACGAATGGGAACAGTTAAACGTTAAGGTGAAATCTTTGGAAAAAGCACCTTTGTTTATCGATGATACGCCATCACTATCTATTTTTGATTTACGAGCAAAAGCGCGTAGATTGTCATCTCAACACGGCATTAAATTGATTATTGTCGATTACTTGCAACTGATGACGGCAACGGTCAGTAATAAGGGAGGAAACCGAGAACAGGAAATCTCTACAATTTCACGAAATTTAAAAGCATTGGCTAAAGAACTGGATATTCCCGTTATCGCTTTGTCGCAGCTTTCACGTGCAGTGGAAACCCGAACAGGAAGTAAACGACCTTTGCTCTCCGACTTAAGAGAATCTGGAGCAATTGAACAGGATGCCGATATCGTGTCATTTATCTATCGTCCGGAATATTATGGAATCGATGAGTGGGATGACGAAGAACGCACACCAAGTCAAGGGCAAGCCGAATTTATTGTGGCAAAACACAGAAATGGAGCAGCTGATACCATTCGATTGAAGTTTATTGGACATTTAGGCCGATTTGAAAACTTGGATACTTTTGGAACTCCCAATGAGTTTTATTCAAAGATTAATGAAGATGACGACGATGATATCACTTCTAATTTTCCTTCCCCTGAAGAAGCTTTTGGAAGTTCGATGAACGATGATAAGGATGAAGGATTGGGCGATGTTCCTTTCTAATAATTTTTTAACACTTAAATAATTAGAATTTCCTATCTTAGGCAGTATGAAGAAATTAGTGCTGATATTGAGTTTTTTATTGTTGCCATTTGCATCGTTTGCCTCCTACGTTTTGATACCGATGGATGCAGAATCACAAGAAAATCATTTAAAAGCTTATGGAATTACCTACTGGGTGTTGACCAAGCATCAGAAGGTAAAATGGTTGTTGAATTATAGAGGGGGTTCTTTTCTTATGCCGGACACAGAGGAATTGCGCCAAGAGTGCAGAATTAGAGGTGTATCTTTTGAAGTGTTGAGCGATTCAAAAACAGAATCTATTTTGGACGAAATCGAAAGTCCTTCTAAAAACCAAGCTGCTGTAGTCTTGGAGAAAGCTCCAAAGATAGCCGTTTATACACCCCCGGGAAACTATCCTTGGGATGACGCAGTAACTTTGGCCTTGACTTTTGCCGAAATTCCTTATGATAAAGTTTATGATAAAGAGGTTTTGGACGATAAACTTGTGCTTTATGATTGGTTGCACTTACACCACGAAGATTTTACCGGACAGTACGGAAAGTTTTATGGAGCATATCGCGCCACGCCTTGGTATATAAAACAAAAAGAAGAAGCAGAAGCTTTAGCCGCCAGTCTTGGATTTGATAAAGTGTCCGATTCAAAATTGGCTGTGGCAAAGAAAATTAGAGACTATGTAATTGGAGGCGGATTTATGTTTGCGATGTGCAGTGCGACAGATACTTTTGATATAGCCTTAGCAGCTGAAAACACCGATATTTGTGAACCGATGTTCGATGGCGATCCAAGTGAACCGGGCTATCAGAATAAATTGGATTATAGTCGAACATTTGCTTTTACCGATTTCACCTTAGAACAAAGCCCCACCGTATATGAGTTTTCTTCTATAGATATGACCAACAAGCGAAATATCCCGAGAGAGGATGACTATTTTACGCTGAGAACTTTCTCTGCTAAATGGGATCCGGTTCCAACGATGTTAAATCAAAATCACACTACACTGGTGAAAGGTTTTATGGGACAAACCACAGCTTTTGATCCAAATGAAATCAAATCCACTGTGATTATAATGGGGGAAAATAAAAGAAACGGAGAAGCGAGATACATCCACGGGGCAAAAGGAAAAGGATTTTTTACGTTTTATGGCGGCCACGATCCGGAAGATTATGCCCATCGGGTAGGAGATCCCCATACGGAATTGTCTTTACATCCTACCTCGCCTGGTTATCGCTTAATTTTGAATAATCTGTTGTTTCCCGCTGCCAAACCGCAGAAACATAAAACGTAGAATCTTCGGTGCTACCGCGAATTTAAGGGGTTGATTTTAAATTACAATCAATATATAGTTGTTAGTTCGAGACCCATTAAAAAATTAAATCCTTGAGTAGGTAACTTGTCTCTAATCGGTTACGGGTTTGAACTTTTCCAAAGTGACTTGTGTAGCGTTGTAAAACTTTGAAAAAGCAGGGAATTGCTTTTTGAGTACTTTTTCAAAGTTCTCGAATTGGTCTTTGGAAAAGTTTATGCGTCCTCCTTGAAAGTTATTTTAAATTCTTGGGCGCAAAAGGAAATTGTATCGAGCGATGGATTGGAATGACAAGGCTTTTCTCTTCGTTTTTTATTTCGAAGCTCTTCTCTAATAAACTCAGACGAGATTCTTGAAAAGTTAATCTGAGGTCATATTGTTTGTTGAATTATAGAAAAAGATGTAGTTTGATTGATATTCTTTAAATAATTACAACATGCACTATATATTATGCTTTTTTGCTGTATTGATTTTCAGTTTTGGCAGTTCTGCTCAAGAAGTATTACAACAAGAAATGGGAACTTACTCTGCTTTTGGAAACTTTATAGTAGATGACCAAGAGTTATATTTAAGCAAAAGTGTAAACGAAGAAGAAGCCTCTGAAATAATTATTACAGAAAATGCTCCACAAACCGAATATGGAGGAGGAGCAGGAGATGGTTATTTTGAAAAAAGAAATATGGATGGAGAAGTGCTGTGGAATACGTTTTTTGGAGGAGAAGGAGAAGACGGAGGAGAAATTATTGGGTTTTATCAAGATAATCTTTACGTATTAGGTATAACGAGCAGCACGGACGAGATTACTACTTCAGGAGTTTTTCAGGAAGATTTTTTGGAATACGAATCCAATAACGATGCT
>DATGSA010000190.1:0-2190 GCA_035303085.1 Flavobacteriaceae bacterium | reverse complement strand
AATCTTCAATCTTCAATCTCCAACCCCTTAATCCTTCAAGTGTTTTTCCAAGAAAACATCTTGTTCATAAAGTAAATGCAATACGTTTTTCTTCGCTTGATATCCGTGTGATTCTTTGGGTAATAAAACCATTCTCACCGGAGCTCCTAAATTTTTCAACGCATCAAAATACCGTTCGGTTTGTACGGTGTAAGTTCCCGAGTTGTTATCTTCTTCCCCGTGAACCAAGAGCATTGGAGTTTTCATTTTATGCGCGTTCATAAAAGGGGACATCCTGTTATAAACATCGGGCGCGTCCCAATAATTTCGCTGTTCTCTTTGGAATCCAAATGGAGTTAAGGTTCGGTTATACGCGCCACTTCGTGCAATTCCACAAGCAAACAAGTCGGAATGGCTCAATAAATTAGCCGTCATAAAAGCACCATAGGAGTGTCCGCCCACGCCGACCTTATTACGATCGATATAGCCCAACTCATCTACTGCATCAATTGCTGCTTTTCCGTTGGCTACCAATTGTTCTACAAAAGTATCATTGGGTTCGGTTTCATCTTCTCCAATAATTGGGAAGGCGGCATCATCTAAAACCGCATACCCTTTGGTAACCCAATACACAAAAGAGCCATAGTAAGGATAAGTAAAAGCATTCGGATTCTGGTCGCTCATTCCGGCTGTAGCTTTGTCCTTATATTCTGTAGGATAAGCCCAAATTAAAAGTGGAAGTTTTTCTTCTTTAGCTTCTCTGTCATAATCTGCCGGTAAATAAAGGGTTCCGGTTAGGGTAACGCCATCATCTCTTTTATAAGTAATCACTTCCTTATGAATACCTTGTAAACTTTCAAAAGGATTTTTAAAGTCGGTAACGGCAGTTGACTGATCCGTATTGATATTTCTGATATAAAAATTGGGATAATCTTGAGGCGATTGACTCCTGATCAAAATATCTCCTTTTTGAATATCCAAGATGTCGATAATATCTTCTTTTTTGTTTTCCGCTTCTATGGTATAAAGTCTGTTGGTTTTTAGATTTTCTAAATCCAATTCATCAACAAAAGGGAATTGCCCGTCTTTGGTATGGCCATCTCCGATGAGGAAAGCTTTATTATTTTCAATCTGTACTACATTTTTGCCGTATTGGTTTTTGTTGGTATAAAAATCACCCGGATCATTATAAATATCCTGGAAGTTACGATCTACAAGGAGTTTCGATTCCCCTGTTTTTGGATTTATCCAGTGGGTTTTAATATTTCTTGTGTCGTACCAATATTCATTTAAAAACGCATTTCCTTCATCGCCCCATTGAATTCCACCATATCTGATTTTTGTTTTAATCAAGGGTTGTGGTTCTTTTTCAAATGGAAAATTCCACACATAAACCTGATCGCGAAAATCTGCTTCTTTATTTTGATCGCCTTCGTCTAAAGCTTCTACAAAATAAAGACTCGCCGGTTGATCCGAGCGCCAGTTCATATTTCGTTTTCCTTTTCTTACCGAAGAAAATCCCTTGGGAATAATTTCATTTAACGGAACGTCATTAACCATTCTAATCAGTTTTCCGTCGGTATCATAAACGCTGGATTTGTTGGGAAACCTATTGTAAGGAACGATATAAGAAAAAGGTCTTTCAATTTTGGTAATCAAGAGATATTTGCCGTCTGGAGAAAGAGAAGCGCTGCGATACATATCTTCTCCGGCAAAAGGAGTTGTTTTTCCTTTTAAATTGACTTTTATCAAAGTAGAAGTAACCAAGGTTTCAAAGTTCTTTTCGTCCAGAGGAGTTTTGATCAAGTCTTGATACGTATGGTTTTGAGAGACTTCTCCAGTTCCTGTAGCAACTGTAGGCCCCTTAGGAATATTATCTTTGTCATCTATTAAGTCAGGTCTGTCTTTTGGTAAAACCTTAATTAAAAATGATTTAGAATCTCCCAACCATGTAAATGGACTTCCCAAATTTGCATTTAAATTATCTTTTGTGATGCGCGTTGCTTTTGCAGTGGTCAGTTCAACCATCCATAATTCGACACCCTCTGTTGTAGTATGAGTAAACCCTAAGTATTTCTCATCCGGAGAAAGTGAAAAATTAGCAAGTTGCGGTTCTTTGGGTAATCCGGTTACTTGTTTCTCATCTGAACTGTGAATATTCTTAATTTTCAAGTTGTTTACATAAGAAACCGTGCTCGAGATGTTGGTTTT